>NZ_QSQW01000003.1:0-218442 GCF_003437565.1 Collinsella sp. TF10-11AT | reverse complement strand
GTTATACCCTAAGAGCAAACCACCCTTTTTAAGGGTGGTTCTGATTGCACATATGTTGCGTAAATAGCGTTGCAGGCGCCTTCAGCGGACTCGGATTTCGGAAGTATGCGGCAAAATTTGAATAGGCCGAGCACACTGGATATGCCCAAGCTTTGTACCTGCGGTTTTATTGGTGAAAAACCGGGGTGTGCTCGAGGGCTCCGGAATTTGCCGCATACTTCCGAAAACAACGTCTCGGTGGCACCAAAAATTGCCTCCAGAACCCTGAGATAATGAACATATGTAGCCGTTCGCCGCAAATTATCGTCCGTTCATGGAACCTATCTCCAACGAGTTGTAACCATATGGTTTGATGTTGGAAACATATGATTGCCGGCAGGCCGTAGGTGACGTTTGCCCTGATATCGGAGGTTCCGGGTATGTTTTGTGCTCCGTTAAACAACTATCGGTTGGGCTAACATGGATCGCCGTGTTATTTCGATAACCCTTGCGGTGGTTTGCCTGGCTGTGCTCCTGGGCGCTGCAGGGCAGTTTGCTATAAATCGAGAAACATCCTATATGCAGGAATGCGTTTCCGAAGGCTTTGCCATTGACGGTTACTATCGGGATGACAAAACGAGTCGGGAAACCCTGGCTTTTCTTGAGGAGGACAACTGTCGATGGCAGCTGGTCGACCAAGACGGAATCTGCACAGACGGGCAGTTTAAGCGTACGGATGACCCCAACATCCTGATATTAAAGAAGGAAAACGGTGAAGAATTCGGTGCGGTCCACGTGGCGTACTTGTCACGCCGACGCGATCAGGGCTTGCTCTACCTATTTAGAGATACCAGGGTGACCCGTTTTTATCTGGTGAGTACCGGTCCGGCGTTTACGGTGGAGTCTGGCGATGTCGATGCGGACAGTTGATTCACGGCAATAAAACAGCGAGCGGGGCTCGGGTGTGAACTGCACCCCGCAATTTGCTCGTGTCCGTATCGCGTCTGTGCCTTGTCGTGGCTTGCGTCCGTGCGAGCATTCATCCCGCGCCGGCATCACTTCACATCAAACTCCACGCGATCGAGCTCGGGCACGTTGAGGTCAATGAGCTTGCGGGCGACGTGACGGTCGTGTGCCCCGAGTGTCTCGCTCGTCGTCACGTGGGCGACGATTTCGCGCTCTACAATGCCTTCCTCGTCCCCTTCGGTGGCCGAGGTCTCGACGGCGACGGTGTAATCCTTAAAGCCCGGCAGCACCGCGGCAAGCTCGCGTGTGGTCTCGGTGACGCCGTAGCCGTCCTGCACGCCGACCTGCGCCGAGCCAATAGACCCCGCGGTCATAACGATGCAGGGGATGGCAAAGATCACCGTGCCCACAATAATGCGGCGGCGCACCTTGCGTGACAGCTCGTCGACCTCGGCATTTTCCTCAGCAGTCACAATACCGTCGCCGTTGAGGTCGCGCTTGAGCGGCACACGCAATAGAAGTAGTACGGCTTCGGCAGCCAGTGCGATAAAGACCACGTTGATGCCAAACTCGTAAAGCGCCGAGAGAAACAGCGACCCGCTTGCGATGGCGATGCCGTAGCCCGCCGCGCACAGGGGTGGCATGAGCGCGGTCGCCACGGCCACACCGGCGATGAGCGTGGCGGGTTCCTGGTCGCGCGAGTTGCCCAGGCCGCCTGCAAAGCCGCCGGCGAGCGCGACAGCGAGGTCCCAGACAGTTGGTGTCGAATTGTCGATAATGGCGGCCGTGGTGGTGCCAAGGGGCGAGAGCTTAAAGTACAACGTGGATGTGACCAGGCAAAAGGCCATTTGCAGCGCAAGGCTGGCGACGGCTTCGACGGTAATCTCGCGGTCGAGCGTGGCAATGCCGTATGCCATGGCAAGAACCGAGCCCATGAGCGGGCAGATGAGCATGGCGCCCACGATGGCGATGTCCGAATCGATATCGAGGCCGATGCTCGCGATCAACATGGCGATGATGAGGATGCATAGGTGGGAGCCGGTCAGACGCGCCCCGTTTACAAAACGCTTGCGGATCACGTGATAGGGCGCGCGTCCCTCGCGAATGTTGAATGCGCGCTTTAGGAAGCGGGTGGCGTTCTCCATGGCCTCACTATGGGCAGGGCGGATGCCGTGGCGCCGGTGATGGCGTTCGCGCAGCCGCTTGATCTGTTGTTTATCGAGTTCCATGTCCACCTCGTTTTGGCAAGGGCCGCGTATCCCGCCCGTCGCCCTTACTCTACACCGTGGCGGGCGGGGTGTCTGTTGGATGCGGAATCCGATAGGGCGGATGACGCGGGAGCAAATGCAAATCACAGGCTCAATTCGATCCCGCAAGAATATGATGCGCCAGCTCCTACATATGTGACGAAATTGTGAAGCACGAGAGCGCGAATTTCAAAAAATCCGCTGGTGACCAATGTTGCGCAACAGAATTCAAAAATCAGCTCCTACATTTTGAAGCGTATGGATACATCCGTGTCAAAGGGAGAAAGCCATGGCAAACTACAGTCCACAGCACTTTGAGCCTCGGGCCAAGGCCGTCAACGTCAAGGGCGTTGCTAACCGCGCCGTCGCAACCGTTTTGACGGCGGGCCTCATTGCTCAGCCGCTCATGTCGCCGCTGGCGGCAATCGCCGCACCGTCAACCGGTAACGGCGATTCTGTTCAGGGGGGGGGTAGTTCTGTAGAGAACACCGTTGCCGCCGGTAACCAAGCGGTCGTAAAGACGGCTGCCCAGCTGGCCGAGGAGTCGGCAAAGCAGCTCAAGGACGCTCAGGCCGCCTACGATGCCGCCCAGAAGAAGGCCGACGCGGCGGGCCAGTCTCAAAAGCAAGCGCAGCAGCAAAAGAATCAGGCCTCGCAGGCCGTGACCGATAACGCCGCCGAGCAGAACGAGGCCGAGGTAGCCGCGCTTCAGGAGAAGATCGACGAGCTTAAGGCAGCCGTCGAAAAGACTGAGCAGCAGCAGAAGAAGCTGGGCAACCTGAACGATCAGCTCGAACAGGCCAACAAGAGTGTCGAGGATAAGACCCAGGCGCTCAAGGACGCCAAGGCAAAGCAGGATGAGGCCAAGAAGGCCCTCGATGATGCCCAGGCCAAGCTCGAGGCCATGGGTATGGACGAGTACGAGGCCGCCAAGAAGGCCGTCGAGGACGCGCAGGCAAAGCTCGATGACGCCAATAAGGCCGTTACTACTGCACAGGACAATCTGGACCAGGCCAAGGCTGCCGAGGCCAGCGCCCAGCAGGAAAAGCAGAATACCGAGGCAGCTTTGACGACTGCCCAGGCCAAGAAGCAGGAGACTGCCGCTGCTCTCGCAGCCGCAACCACCGCGCGCGATAACGCCCAGCAGAAGTTCGACCAGGCGCAGGCCGCGCTCGATGCTGCCGTCTCGGGTACGGGTGTTGACCTGAGTGCGCTTGAGGCCGCCAAGAAAGCTGCTGCTGGTGAGCTCAAGACCGCGCAGGCGGAGCTCAATGTCGCGACGGATGCCGACGCCACCGCACAGACAAATCTGCAGGCCGCCCAGGCTGCCGTCGCTGCCGCGCAGGAGAAGGCCAACGCCGCCAACGCTGCTGTGGCATCTGCCCAGTCTGCATACGATGCGGCAAACAAGGAGTACAAGGACGCGGCCAGTAAGCGTGACGCCGCGAAGACGGCATACGAGCAGGCCCAGCAGACCGAGGCCGACAAGAAGGCGGAGTACGATAAGCTTGTCGAAGTTCGCAAGCAGAAGCGCAGCGAGTGGGAGGCAGCCTGCGCTGCTTCGAACGCCGCGGAAAAGGCTTATGACGCTGCTAATGTCCAGGTTGAGGCTCTTGAGCAGCAGATTGCTGACCTCAAGTCCAACATGACCGTTGACCAGGAAGTCATCAGCCAAGGTATACTCGGCTTCATGAACTATATTAGCGACGGCAGCCAGTTCACAGCCACGCAGAAAAAGAACGCCCAGGACGCCGTATCGATGCTGACCGGTGCCGCTGACAAGGCCGAATGGTATGACCAGTACGTCGATCAGGACATGTCTCGCGACACCAACCCGCTTTCCTTGGAGCAGATGCGCAACGCCCTGACATATCTCGACACCCAGAACAACCTCCGCAAGGCGAACGGTCAGTCGGCGCTCAGCGTCAGCCTCCGCATGACTGTGGCAGCCGCCCTTAATGCATCATATTCATCGAACATCTGGGGACACTCGGACTGTTACTTCGACAATGGGGAAAACCTTGCTGGCGGCGGCGGCGCATATACCGGCGGCGAGACTGAGGACACTCTCGGATGGCCCTATACCGGCCTCTACACTCAGGAGAAGGTTAATTACGAGAATTGGATTAAAAAGTACGGTGTGGATAGCGAGGCCGGCAAAGATCTCATGGCTCATCGCTATGATTCGTACTATATCTACCAAAACTATTACGATGTGTATCACGGTACAAAAGATAAGAATGGCAATCAAAGAGGAGACACCTGCGGGCACTATCTCAACATTATCGATTCCGCTACGGTGGCTATCGGTATCGCGACCGGTAGCGGTAAGAACACCGATTCCGAGGTAACCGTATTCGATTACAGCGCTGATGATACTCAGGCTGATTTCACTGTCTCCGAGTTCAAGAAGCTCGTGAACGACTACATCGACTCTGCCTATAACGCTGGCGGCACGCAGGCGCAGAAGGCGCAGCTCAAGGAGCTTCAGGGCAAGCTCGCCGAGGCGCAGAAGAACTTTGGAACTACTAGGAAAGCTTACTTCGCAGCTGTAAACGGGCAGGATGCCGCCCAGGACGCTTTCACCGCAGCAGATGTGAACATGAACACCGCCAAGGGTGAGTACGAGAAGGCTAAGTCCGACACCGCCGCCGCGAAGACGGCATACGACGCCGCGAAGGACGCACTCGGCGGAATCGACATCGAGTCCCTCAAGCAGAACCTCGATGCCGCCAAGAGCAAGGCCGCTACTGCCCAGGCAGCTCTCGATAAGGCAAACGCCGCGCTTGCTGACAGCAAGACGAAGGCAGCCGATGCCGCTGCTCACAAGGCGAAGGCTCGCAGCGCCCGCGATGCCGCCAAGGCAAAGTCCGATCAGGCCAATGAGGCGTATGACAACGCCACTGCTTCGGTCAAGGACCTTACCGCCAAGCGCGATGCCGCCAATACGGACCTTGCGAACAAGCAGGGCACGCTAGGCGAGGCCAAGAAGGCCGACGACACTGCCCAGGCTGACGTTGACAAGGCTCAGGCCGCAGATGCGCACGCCGCGACCGCTCTTTCGGACGCCAAGCAGGCAGTTGCCGCCAAGACGCAGGCCCTGTCCGACGCACAGGAGAAGGCTAAGGCCGCCGAGGGCGAGCTTGCCACCGCACACAAGGCCTTCGAGCGCTTCGCCGGCGCTCAGAAGGTGGTCGACGACGCCAAGGCCGCCTATGACGCTGCCGTCGCCGGTGTCGCCGATGCCCAGAAGCAGCTCGAGGCCGCCAACGAAGCCGTCGTCGATGCGAACCTCGAGATCGTCAAGACCAAGGCCGAGCTTGCCAACGACGAGGCACTCAAGGCCGATCTTGAGGCTGTCGACCACAAGGCATCCCTTGCCGCGGGCACGACGGGCAACGAGAAGCTGGTCAAGTTGAACGCTGCCTACGCTCGCTATAAGGCCGCCGTCGATGCCGCCGCTGGCCTCAAGGCTGCTCTGAGCGATGCCGATGCCAAGCTGTCCGATGCCAACGACGCCTATGCCGCCGCGCTTGCCGAGCTTGGCGATGCCAAGGATGCCCTGGCTGCCGCGCAGGCCGAGTACGACAAGTATCATCCCAAGGCTGAGCCGCAGGCCAAGCCTCAGGTTGCGCAGACTGCTGCAAAGGCCCCCGTTGCCAAGAAACAGGCCGCGCCTGCCGCGCTCGCCCAGACCGGTGATGACTCTGCGCTTGCGGGCGAGGTCTTCGTTATCGGCGGTATTACACTCGTGGCTGCGGGTGTGACGCTGGGCGATCGTCGCCGCAAGCAGATGTAGCGTTTCGAGCGTAGATTCTGCAACGAACTTCGGTTCATAGCAGGAACGCTTCGATAGCTAAACCGATAAGGCCGGCGCGCTGTCATACGCAGCGCGCCGGCCTTTCTTTGCGTTGGTATCAAAAAGCCCGGTCGGTAGCCGCGAAAGCTACCGACCGGGCAAATCGTAGACAATATGGTTGCTGTCGAGCAGCTGCTCAGCTTAGCCCAGCAGGCTTAAGCCCACGGAGACAAACGCCAGGATAACGCCGACGATGGACTCGCCGCCGAGCAGGCCGCTGGCAACGACCAAGCCCTGTTCCTGGAAGGCGGCGTCCTTGGCAGCCATCTCCTCGTCAGAAAGACCAGCTGTGGCGTCGCGGTGGGCGGACCACTTGTCGTAGGCGAGCTTGATACAGGAGCCCAGGAATGCCGTGAGTGACATGTAGAACGGCAGGTACACGCCCAGGCCGATCATCATGGCCGGAATGCCGAGCCAGTACATGACGATGCCGGCGATAAAGCCGCCTGCGAACCACGGCACGCTCGGGATGCCCGAGACCATGGTGGCGACGACGCTTGCCTGCGCGGCCACAAAGCTCTTGTCGGGGCCGAAAGCATCCGGACCATAGGCGGTGACAAGCGCGACCATGACGGCAGCGGCGACCAGGGCGCCCACGATGCCGCCGATGGCCTGGCCGATCCACTGCGCACGCGGATTGGTGCCCAGCACGGCGCCGGCCTTAAAGTCGTTCATGACGTCGCCCGCAAGGCCGCATGCCACGGCCACGATGCCGGCGATAAAGAACAGCTTGACCTGGGCGATCTGTGCGAAGGCAGCCACGATGAGCATGACGATGAGGCCGAAGATCTCCATGGGGTCGATGCCCGTCTGGCCGCAGCTCTGCGCGCTCATGATGGTGGTGACAAAGGTGAACAGCGTGACGATGACGGCCGGGACGGGGCCAAGGTCGAGCGCGATGGCGACGATCACGGCGATGGCGGCAGTACCCAGGCCGATGATGCCGGCGTCGAGCTTAAGCGAGCCCGAGATGAGCGACTGCTCGTCGGTGTCGCTGGAGCTGTCGGCGGCGAGGCCGCGGGCGATGCCGGCGACCTGCGGCAGGATGTCCTTGAGGACGACGGCGACGCCAAAGCCCATCATGAGGCCCATGCCGAGCGATTTGACGATGCCCTGCGCAGTCACAACGTCGAATAGACCGGCAGCGGTGCCGCCCACGATGATGCCAAAGTTACCTAGCAGCGCGCCGGCAAACCAGAAGGCAACCGGGGCGAAGCCAACCAAAAAGCCGATGGAGAGCAGCATGGGCGAGTTATAGATGGCAAAGGTCACGCCGGGGATATTGAGCGTGCACAGCATGCTGGGCACCACGCCCAGAGCGTCGCGAAGCACGCTGTAGATGCCTGCGATGGCCATGGAGCCAAAGAGCTGCTTGCCGGTCTTGCCGCCGGCCTCGGTGGCGCGCAGTGTCTGAGCTGCGGCATTGCCGGTGGGAAACTCCAGCGCGGCGTCCACGATAAAGTGGCGGTGGATGAGCGCCGTTGCCAGCAGGCCCAAGATGGTGCCGGCGAGTGCCACGATAAACATGTCGAGCCAGCTGATCTGGTCGGCATAGCCCAGCATCCAGGCGCCCGGGATGGTAAACGCCAGGCCGCCGGCGACCATGGCGCCCGCGGACATGATGGTGTGGGTGACGTTGGCCTCGTTGAGGCTGGCGTCACCCATGAGCTTCAGGAAGAACAGCGAGATGACGGCAGCGAAAATAATCGGCCAGGGGAGTGCACCCATCTTGAGGGCCGTGTAGGCCGAGCTTGCCGTGATGATCACGCAGCCAAGGACGCCGATGACGACGCCGCGCAGCGTGAGTTGCCCGCGCATCGAAGCGCGGTTCGAGGGATTGCTCATATAAAACTCCTTTGCGTATATCCGCTTCCCCCGGGAGCGCCGTTACGGATACGGCGCGGGAAGTCGGGTTACCAAGGGTCGCCGCGTGAACTCGCAAACGACCGCGCACCAGTATAGCGGCACGGCAGTTAATTTGGGACTGGGCTTTTTTAGCTATCCCAAACGAAGCCGAAGGATGATTATTCTGGGACGGGGATTTAAAAATCATCAGGTACGCAATGATTTTTAAATCCCCGTCCCAGAATAATCATCGGGATATACTGCTGGGCAGACGAAAGGAGCGCCGACGATGCTTAATGGGTGCGCATATATATTGACGGTCGACGTGGGCAACACGTTCATTCGCTTTGGCCTGTTTGCAGAGGATTCGGCCGCGGCGCAGGAATGTCCGCTTGCGACATGCGAGATCACGACGCCGTCGAGCATTACGGCCGACGAAGCGCGCATGCGACTTATGCAGGTCATGGGCGCGCTCGCCGCCGATGCAGGTGTGCCCGGGGTGCTTGCACCCGCCGCGGCCGTGCTGAGCTGTGTAGTCCCGGCGCTCGAGCGCCCGTGGAAGGCGGCACTTTCCCGCACCTGCACGGGGCGCGTGCTCACCGTGGGGCCGGGACTTAAGACCGGCATACCCGTGCACTACGACGATCCGGCCGAGATCGGCCCCGACCGCATCGCCGATGCCGTGGTGGCCCGCGCCGTCTACGGCTCGCCGTGCATCGTGATTGACCTGGGCACGACGACCAATATCGAGGTCATCGACGTGCACGGTACCTTTGTGGGCGGCGTTATCGCGCCAGGCCTGGCCCTCGGCGCCCGTTCGCTTTCGGCGGCAGCAGCGCGCCTACCCCAGGTTGAGCCCTCGGCGCCAACGCACGTCATCGGACGCAACACGCGCGAGGCCATGCGCTCGGGTGTGGTTTTGGGCGAGGTAGCCCGCATCGACGGAATGCTCGACATGGTGCTTGCCGAGATGCGCGCGACCAAGGCCGCGGGGGAGGGCGATGTGCCCATCGTCATTACCGGCGACGATGCCGAGGCACTTGCGGCGCTGGTCGGCCATAGCCTGACGGTAGACGACGCGCTGACGTTGCGGGGTCTCGCCGAGCTCTACCGCATCAACCAAAAGCCCCGCTGCGCGTAGGGCGAGGGGCTGGTGGGATAAGCGCCCCTACCTTTCACCTGCTACAATGGGCCAAACTATTGCGATTGCGGAGGTGTCTGCCATGTCGGACGATCTTCATCAAACCGCGTCGGGCAAGCGCCGCGACGTTATTAGCTGGGACGAGTTCTTTATGAGCGTGGCCATCGCCGCGCAGCGCCGCAGCAAGGACCCCAACACGCAGGTGGGAGCGTGCATCGCCAGCACCAACCACCGCATCCTTTCGGTGGGTTACAACGGCACGCCCTCGGCGCTCAACGACGACTTTTTCCCGTGGGGTACGAGCGATGACCCGCTGCAGGACAAGCACAACTACGTGGTCCATGCCGAGGCCAACGCCGTGCTCAACTACCGTGGCTCGCTCAAGGACCTCGAGGGTTCCACGGTTTACGTCACGCTGTTCCCGTGCCACGACTGCGCCAAGATCCTGGCGCAGGTGGGCGTGGGCGAGGTCGTCTACCTGGACAATAAATATGCCGACACCGATGACGGCCGTATCAGCCGCCGCATTCTCGACTCCTGCGGCATCAGCTACCGCCAGGTCATCGTCGATGTCCAGATTGGTACCGGGGGACAGGCTCGGCAGTAGCGCGTGCCAACGCCAGCTGGCGGCAAAACAGCCAAAAGAGCCCCGTCCCAAATTGACTGCTCGTGAAAGTCGTGTCCGCACGCATGGCTGGCGCCTAAGCGGGTACATGGCTGTAGTAACATAGCCCCTGTCCGCGGGCGTGCCCGCGTTATTGTGAGAAAGGAGCCCCTGTGGCTGTTAACGAAGAGCTGCTTAAGAAGGTTCTTGAAGAGATTCGCCCCAACCTGCAGGCCGATGGCGGCGATATGGAGTATGTGGGCGTCGACGACGAGGGTGTTGTCAAGTTGGAGCTGCAGGGCGCCTGCGCCGGCTGCCCCATGAGCTCGCTAACTCTTTCCATGGGTATCGAGCGCATCCTGAAGGAGCATGTGCCCGGCGTTACCCGCGTTGAGCAGGTCAATGCTTCCGGCGAGGCCGAGGACCTGTACGACGAGTACGCGCCGTTCTAAGATGCGAAAGCTGCGGACGGTACGCTTCGCATAGACGTTACGCCCAAATATGCGGCTGCGAGCGTAAGGCCCGCGGCCGCATTTGTATGTAGGGAGCAGGGGGATCGATATGCTCAACGACCTCTACCATATGCTTGATCCCGTCGCGATCTCGGCGGGCCCCATCACCATCTACTGGTACGGCCTGGCCTACGTGGTCGGTGCTCTGCTCACGGCGGTCGTTATGTACCGCACGCAGCGTCGTTGGGGCTTCGACATTACGATCGATGACCTGACGAGCGTCGTGGTCGGCGCGGTCTTTGGCCTCATCATCGGCGCGCGCCTGTTTTACGTCGTCTTTTACGGCGATGGCTACTATTGGACCCACCCGCTCGAGATCTTTGCCACCAACGAGGGCGGCATGAGCTTCCACGGCGGCCTGGTGGGCGGCATCTTGGGCGGCATCATCGTGTGCCGCATGTATAAGCTCGACGCCTGGACCGTCGCCGACCTTGCCGTGATCGGCGCCCCGCTGGCCCTATGCCTGGGCCGTTGTGCCAATTTCGTCAACGGCGAGCTGTGGGGTAAGCCGACCGATCTGCCTTGGGGTGTGGTCTTTGGCGGCACCGCGGGCGATATGCCGCGCCATCCTTCCCAGCTCTATGAGGCATTCCTAGAGGGCGTCGTGCTCTTCTGTATTTTGCAGGTGCTCAGCCGCAAAAAGCCGCTGCTGCCCCAGGGCACGTTTATGGGCGTGTTCGTGATGGGGTACGGCATCGTCCGCTTTCTCGTTGAGTTTGTGCGCGTGCCCGATGCCCAGCTGGGCTATCTGCTGGGCGGCGTCATCACCATGGGTCAGCTGCTGAGCCTGCCACTCGTAATTGCGGGCCTGGCGCTCATCATCTTTGCCCGTCACCGCAACCGTCCCCAGCGCATCTATCTCGACGCCTAACCGCCACATACCACCACAAAGGGGACAGGCACCTTTGTGGTGGTTTTGCTAGGCAACGATGACAGAACCGTAACGTTTCCTCAGATAAAACCTGCCAAAATAAACCTGTCCCTTTTTGGCAGGTTTCTAGAAAGGCTTTCGGACTGTGAAGGATTCCGACCTCTCCACAACGGCTGCGCGCGACGCTGCCCGCATCGTCTGGTTTAAGCGCTACCCCGCCAAGCAGACGCTCATCGCATTTCTGCTCGCGCTGTTGGCGACCACGGCGTTTTCCATCGATCCCGCGCCGGTCTCGAGCAACGCAGTCTTGGCGATTGACCCCAAAGCCTCGGGCATGCTGTACGTGTGCTACGAGGTGCTCCTCTCGTTTGCCGGCCATACCGACGCGGTCATGCTGCTTGCGCTTGCCTGCCTGCTCACGCTGCCGTTTCGCTACGTATTCTTTGGCCGTGGCGACACCTGGCGCCCGTCGATCATTCTGCCGTCGCTGTTTTTCGCCATCTGCATGGTGTTCGGCCGCAGCTACGACCTCACCGACTCGGCCGAGATTGTTCTTGGCGACAAGGCCCGCATCATCTGTGCCTGGATTGGCGGCGCGGGCTGGATGCTCTTGGCGATCGTTGCCTTCTACCTGGCTTTTGAGTGTCTAGATTGGCTGAGCTCTCGGCGCATTCCGTTTTCCGAAGCGCACTTTGGCCGCGTATGGCGTGTGGCTCACGCCGTGCTCTCGGCCCATCCCTTTGCCGGGCCCTTCCTGGTGCTTATGATCGCCTGGGCGCCCACGCTCATCGCTTCGCTGCCCGGCCTTTTTATGGGAGATACGGGTGCGCAGATTCGCCAGTGGTTCAACTATCCCAACGGCACGAGCGACTACCTGCGCCTGCTCAACCCCAATGTCCTGCTCAACGGGCATCACCCGGTCGTGCACACGGCTATCATCGGCTCGTGCGTGCAGCTGGGGCTTTCGCTGTTCAACAGCGCTAACGCGGGCCTCATCATCTATACCTGCGCTCAATTTGTCATCACGGCTGCCTGCATGGCCTATTCCATTTCGTCGCTGCGCAAACTGGGCGTGAGCCTGCCGGTTCGCGGTGCGATCCTGCTGTTCTTTGCGTTTATGCCGATGTTCTCTAACTACGCGGCCCTGCTCACCAAAGACGTGCTCTTTGCCGACGCGTTTTTGGTGCTGCTGGTACAGACCGTCAAGCTCGTGGCATGTGGCTTGCCCCGTCGTGATGCCAATGTCGAGCGGGCGGGCGAGAAAGCCCCCGTGCTCTTTGCGCGCCACGACTGGCTGTTGCTTGCGCTGGCTGCCATGGGTTCCACGTTTTTGCGCAATGGCGGCCTGGTCTTTCCGTTGGCGGCCTGCGTGATTGCGGCGGCGTTTTGCGCATGGGATGTACATGTCGCTCGTCGTGCGGCTAAGCAGACGGGCACCGCGGTCTCATGCGCCACGCCGCGCTTCCGCTGGGTTGGCGTCCTCGCGGTGCTCGTACTCTGCCTTGCCTCTAATATGTACTTCACCAAGGTCTTTATGCCGGCGCACGACATCACGCCCGGCTCCAAGCGCGAAATTCTCTCGATTCCGTTCCAGCAGACGGCTCGTTTCGTTCAAAAGCACGATGGCCTCAACTCGGGTGTCAACCCCACGGTAAAGGAGGACGGCACTATCGCGGAGGCTCCTTGCGACGGCTTGGTGACCGACGAGGAGCGCGTCGTGATCGATCGCGTGCTCAAGTACGAGAACCTGGGCCGCCGCTACAACCCTGACAAGTCCGATGCCGTCAAGAACTGCTTTAACGAGTACGCCTCGCAGGAGGACATCAAGGCCTATTTTGAGGTCTGGGCGCAGATGTTCAAAAAGGATCCCGAGTGCTATATCTCGGCGCTCATCAATAACTATTACGGCTACTTTTATCCGAGTGCCCGCGATGCCTGGGTCTACAGCACGGCGCGTAGTGCCGAGATCATGGCGCGTCCCGACAACCTCAAGTACTTCGACTTCCATCCGGTTGACAGCAACGTGGTGCGCTGGTGCGACCACCTGATCAATCTGTACCGTGTGGCGGTGCAGCGCATCCCGTTTATTTCGCTCACCATGAGCTCGGCCACCTATGTGTGGATCATGATTGCCGTGGTGGTCTACCTGCTGCGTCGTCATTCATGGCGTGCGCTGGCGATCTGGGTGCCGCTGTTGGGCGTGCTCGCCGTGTGCCTGATTGGTCCGTGCAACGGCTCGACCTACATGCGCTACCTGTATCCGGTCATCGCCTGCATGCCCTTCGCCATCGGCGCCACCGTCACCCGCAGCGACTTCCTCTGGTCCTAACTTGGTGCATTGGGGTCAGGTTTCTTTGCACCAAAGGGGACATCATCACGACGCCTTCATTTTGGGGTTTATCTCGCAGGCTAGTAGGTATATCATAACGACGTTTGTTTATATTGCCCGAGCATCTGCGCTGGGCTTTAGGTCGAAACCGATAGGAGACACGTATGTCCGGACACTCTAAGTGGGCCACAACCAAGCATCGTAAGGGCGCGCAGGACGCCAAGCGTTCCGCCCTCTTCTCCAAGCTCAGCCGCAACATCACTGTTGCTGCCCGTCTCGGCGGTGACCCGCTGCCCGAGAACAACGCCAGCCTCGCCGCTGCCGTTGCCAAGGCCAAGGCTCAGTCCATGCCTAAGGACAAGATCAAGTCCGCTATCGACAAGGCTTTTGGTTCGGGTGCTGACGCCGCCGTCTACGAGAACATCGTGTACGAGGGCTACGGTCCCGCCGGTGTCGCCGTCTACGTCGACTGCCTGACCGACAACCGCAACCGTACCGCCGCTGATGTCCGTTCCGCCTTCTCCCACGCTGGTGGCAACCTGGGCACCTCCGGCTCCGTCGCCTTCCAGTTTGAGCGCAAGGGCCAGATCGTCGTCGCCAAGGAGATCCTGGATGAGAACGCCAAGAAGGAGACCATGATCGCCAACGGTGCTGCCGGTGACGAGGATGAGTTCATGATGGCTATCGCCGAGGCCGGTGGCGAGGACTACGAGGATGCCGGCGAGGAGTGGATCGTCTGGACTGCTGCCAACGAGGTCATGGCTGTCTCCAAGGCGCTCGAGGAGCAGGGTGTCCAGGTCAAGGGCTCCGAGACCACCATGGTCCCGACCACCCCGACCGAGGTTTCCGGCGCCGACGCCAAGAAGGTCCAGCGCCTCATCGACCGTCTTGAGGAGCTCGACGACGTCCAGGACGTCTACAGCACCATGGACATGACCGACGAGGTCATCGCTGCCCTCGAGGAGGAGTAGCGCCAGCACGGATTGAGCCGTGCATATCTGGGCATAATGAAGCGAGCATGCAAGCCTCGTGGAATAGATGAGCCGGATCCGCGTGCGTAGAGCACCGGACCCGGCTCTTTTATAATGATGCGAACCGTTCTGCATTTCGAGAGCCGAGATTTGAAGGGAGCGCCGCGTGCGCGTACTCAAACGAGCCCTAGCGATCGTGTATCTTGCCGCCACCATCGTGGCACTGGGTACGCTTGTCTGCCAGTTTTGGGGGCCGTATACGTATCGCTTTATGCTGCTGATGCGCGACCCCATGCCGCGCATCGTCGTGACGGCGTGCGCCGGCGTCGTGGCGATCGGCGTACTGCTGAGCTTTTTCCGCCTGATGTTCGCCCGTCGCGAACCGTCCTGCGTGCATCCGGCGGGGGAGCGCAATATCGAGGTTACCCTTGCGGCGCTTTCTTCGTGCGCCAGGGTTGCTGCCGAGCGCGACGACCGCGTGATGGTCGAGCATGTCGAGGCTCGCGTCCAAGGCCCCGACGATTCGCACGTCCGTTTTAAGGTCGAGGCTATCGCGCTTGACGATAAGGACGTGGCATCTCTGGCTACCGCGATGCAGCAGCGCATCGAAGAAGCCTGCGATACCATGCTCGGCGCGCCGGGTACGACCGCGCGCGTCCGTTTTTTGCCGTCCAAGACTACCGTCCAGACCGTGGAGGTTTCCGGTGAGTGATACCAATCAAGATAAGACCGCTCGTACGCCGCGCCTGACGATTGACCAGAGCGCCACGTCGGCGAGCGAACCTGTTGATTCCAAAGCAGAGGCAACCGAGTTACAAGACGCGGCAGCCGCGGATTTTGACGAGGCTATGGGTCTCATCAAGGGTACGGGCGCTGCCGTCTGGAGCTATGCTGTGCGTCATCCCAACACCACGCTCGGCGCCGTCGCCGGCTTTATCCTCGCCGTGTTGGTGCTCACGTTGGGCCTGTGGGACACGCTCGTCATTGCATTCTTCGTGCTGATCGGCGCTGTGATCGGCCAAATTCGCGACGGCGAGAACGGGATCGTCAACTTCTTCGGCCGTCTGTTTAGCGGCCGCTAATATGTATTCGACTGTCGCATCCGCGGCGGGCATAAGGAGGAACCATGGCTTTTAATACGAAGGTCGATGTAGCCGATACCGAGCTCGAGGAGAACGAGGCGGTCGTCGCCGAAGCTGAGGATGTGACGCTCGAGGATGAGGCTCTCGTCGAGGCCGAGTCCGATACGGATGAGGACGACGAGGAAGCGGATGAGTCCGAGGACTCGCTGACCTATTCCAACGGCGTGATCGAGAAGATCGTTGCCATGGCCACCCGCGAGGTTCCGCACGTTCTGGGCATGAAGGGTAACCTCATGCACTTTGTGCAGGAGCAGTTTGGTGCCGAGAATCTGACCAAGGGCGTGACGGTCGAGGTCACCGACGATAATCGCGTGGTCGTCAACATCTCCGTCATCATCGAGTACGGCGCCTATGCGCCCGCGATCTTCGACGATGTTAAGGCACGTGTCACCGAGCGCCTTGCCGCGATGACTGGCCTTGAGGTGGCGGGCGTCAACCTGCGCATCGAGGATGTCATCACCCCCGAGGAGTACGAGCACCGCACCAGCCAGCACGAATAACCTTCCAAAAAGGGACAGGTTTGTTTTGGCAGGTTTTATCTGCGAAAACATTAAACGGCCGACCGCGCAAGCAAAAGCGTGGCCGGCCGTTTTTGTATGCTCCCGATATAGTCATACCGCTCGTCTAACTAAGGGTTGCAATCCCCACGTTCCGCGTTACTCTAATGGGCGCATTGTTTCCAAATTGTTAACGAGGGGTTGCCGTAATGGCCGACGAGCACGAAACAGAAAGCAAGGCATGGGCAATTGAGGCCGCTGCGGCAGAGGCGGCGTCGCGTGCTGCCGAGGAGGTGCATCGTCCTCCCGTAGTGCCGATGGAACGCGTGGTCGATCGCGATGTTATCGAGCGGGGCGAGCGCGCTGGTCGCAAGCGCAGCCAGGAGCCGGGCTTTCCGCGCTTTTTTGCCGAGCTCAATTTGGGCCTGATCCTCACGGCCTTTGCCATCGTCGCGTTTAAAACCCCTAATCACTTTGCTTTTGGCGGCACCTCGGGCGTGTCGGTCATTCTGTCCACGCTGTTCCCGACCCTGCCCGTCGGCGTCTTTATGTGGATTATCAATGCGGTCCTGGTCGTTCTGGGCTTTATCTTTTTGGAGCGCAAGGCAATCCTGTGGAGTGTCTTTGCCTCGTTTGCGCTGTCCGCCTATGTTTCGCTGTTTGAGCTCTTTATTCCGACCGATGTCTCGATGACGGGCGATATGTGGCTCGACCTGTGCTTTGCCGTGATTCTGCCGGCGCTCGGCAGCGCCATCGTCTTTGATATTGGTGCCTCGACGGGCGGCACGGACATCCTCGCCATGATTCTCAAACGCCGCACCACGCTTGAGATCGGCCGTGCGCTGCTGTTGGTCGATATCGGCATCGTGACCATCGCGGCCTTCTTGTACGGTCCGCGCGTCGGTCTGTACTGCGTGCTCGGCCTGTTTGCCAAGACGCTTGTGGTCGACAAGGCCATCGAGAGCATTCACCTGCGCAAAGTCTGCACGGTCATTTGTTCCGAGCCCCTTAAGGTCGAGGAGTTTATCGTCAAGCATCTCAACCGTACGGCGACTATCAGCCGCGGCTACGGTGCTTTCTCGGGCAAGTGCGTGACGGTGATCATGAGCGTGCTAAGCCGTCGCGAGGCCGTGCAGCTGCGCCGCTATGCGCGCGAAGTCGATCCGGGTGCCTTTATCACGATTGTCGACAGCTCCGAGATCGTCGGCAAGGGTTTCCGCGGAACGAACTAACGCGGTCGAGCTCATCAAACAATCGAATAGCGCCCTGCGCATTGCAAATGCGTCATGTTGGAGTATTTGTCCCCACATTGGGTGATAATGATGCTAAAGACATCGTTTGCGATCCAGATGATTCGCTCAAGATACGAAGGGATGATCTCGATGTTCTGTTCGCAGTGTGGTGCCCCCATGGGCGACAACGATAAGTTCTGTGGTGCGTGTGGTGCCCCCAATGCCGGTGCCGCAGCCTCTGCCCCTCAGGGTCAGCCCCAGCAGTTTGTTCCGCAACCGCCCGTGGCGAATGCGTCCAAGGGCTGTGTGGCTCAGGCGTTTGAGGATATGACCAAGACTCCGGGCGTGCTGCAGCGCGTGTGCCAGATTGCCTTTTTACCGGCGCTGATTTGTGTTGTGTCGGTACTCGTGCTGTTTATTCCCGTTATTGGCGGCATTGCAGCTGCCATCGGCTTTTTGGCAGCTTGCATTGCGAGCGTGTGTGGTTCCGGCTTTGGTATTGAGTGGGGTCGCGATCTGTCGCTCAAGGTTGATGGCGGTATGGATCGTCCACTCATGCGTTCCACGTCGTTTGGCCTCGGAGTCTTTTCGAGCGTTATCTCGGTCGTGCTCGAGGTTATCGCTGCCATTCCCGTTATCGGTGTAGTGCTTTCGCTGGTGGAGAGCGTGGTAATTGGCGCCGCGGGCTCGTATTCGTATTACGGCTCCTATGCACTCGAGGCAGCGCTGTTTGGCTCGCTTGGCCTGCTTGTCCTGGCTATGATTGCCACGGCGGTCTTGGGGGTCTTCTTTAAGATGTTCGCCGACATTGCCGTGATGCACTTTGCGGTGACCGGTCGTGTCGAGAGCGCGTTTTCGCTCGACAAGGTCTGGGCGGCGTTTAAGCACAACAAGACCAAGCTGTTCTGCGCTTCGTTCCTTCCCGAGTTTTTGACGGGTCTGGTCGCCAACGTTGTCACATGGATCCTGACGCTCGTCTTCGGCGCCATTGCCTCTGTCGGTATGTATAACTACTACTACCGTCCTTCGGCTATTGAGGCGCTTGTTACCGGCGGTGGCATCACGCTCGTATTGTTCTTGGTGCTGACGGCGTTTGTCACGGTATTCCTTACGGTCTTTGGCAAGATGCTCAAGCATCGTGCCGTTGGCTATTGGGTAGCGCGTTATGCAGCTGAATGGGCTGATGAGGATAAGGATGACGTCCTGACCTTTGTGCTGCCGTTTGAGAAGAAGTCTGCTCCGGCTGGTTTTAGCACCGACGCAGCGCCCGTATCCGATTCCGCTGCGGCGCCTGCGCCCGAGCCCGAGCCCGAGCCCGCGCCCGAGCCCGTGCCTGAGCCTGAACCTGAGCCCGTGCCTGAGCCCGAGCCCGCGCCCATGCCGGAACCGGAGCCCGAGCCTGCGCCTGAGCCCGTGCCTGAGCCCGAGCCTGCGCCAAGCTCCGACGAGGACCCGCAGGACGAGTAACCCTGCCACCTGCCATTTGGGGACGGGGTAGAAACGGTAGAAATAGCGCTTGACAAATAAGCGGGGACGGACGTGCCGAAGCGTCCGCCCCCGCTTTGATATCGCGATGCGGCTATGACTGCGAGATGGTCGTGGATCGACTACTCGTCGTGCTTCTCCTCGCGGCGAGCGGCGGCACGTGCATCATGGATGCCCTTGATGGCGGCATGGCGCGCCGTGCGGGCATCGTGCATGGCGTCGCGGGCCTCGGCGGCCGTGGCCTTGGCAGAGCGCAGTTTGGCTGCCAGGTCGGGATTGGTCTCGGCGACCGCGGCAATCGTGGGGCCGTCGAGCTCTTCTTGTGTGGGCTCGGCCAAAAAGTCGATGGCATATTGGGCGGCCACCATGGAGCCCTTGGCTAGTACCGACTCGTCAATCTTGTAGAAGCAAGAATGTTGGGCGTACGTGGCGCCAATCTGGGGGTTGCGCGTGCCAACAAAGGCGAGCACGCCCGGTACGCGGCGCAGGTACTCTGAAAAATCCTCACCCGAGAGTGTGCCGCGATAATGGCCTTGGCCGGTGGGGCCCAGGCATTTGATTACTGCCTGGCGGCAGCGCTCGCTCGAGGCGGCATCGTTTTCGACCTTGTAATTGGCGATGGTGTAGTCGGTGAGCTCTGCCTCGGCGCCCAAGGCGGCCGCGGTATGCTCCACGATGCGGCGCATGAGCTCCGGCATTTCCTCGTGGGTCGAATCTCCGTAGGTGCGCACCGTGCCGGCGAGGTAGGCCGTGCCGGCGATAACGTTGCGCGCGGTGCCGCCGTGCAGCTCGCCGACGGTAATGACGGCCGGCTCGTAGGGACTGATCTCGCGCGAAACGATGGTCTGCAGAGCGTTGACGATCTCGGCGGCAACCATAACGGCGTCGTGACCGCGCTGGGGCATGGCGCCGTGGCACGAGGTGCCGCGGACGTCGATGCGGAACCAGTCGGTATTGGCCATGCGCGGTCCGGGCTCGCAGCTCACGGTGCCGGCGTCGACCTCACTCCAGATGTGCGCGGCGTAGGCGCCATCGACGCCGTCGAGCACGCCCGTGCCGATCATGAGCTTGGCGCCCTGGCCGTTTTCCTCGCTGGGCTGGAAGACGATGCGGATCTCGCCGTGGATGTCGTCGGTCATATGGCGCAGGATTTGCAGCGTGCCGAGCATCATGGCGATGTGGCAGTCGTGGCCGCAGGCGTGCATGCAGCCCTCGTTGACGCTGGCAAACTCCTCGCCGGTCTGCTCGGTGACGGGCAGGGCGTCGATGTCGGCGCGCAGCAGGATGCGGCGGCGTGGCGTGCCGTCCTCGCGATAGGCATCCGACGCGGTACCGCGAAGCGTTGCCACCAAGCCGGTCTTGAGCGGACGCTCGTAGGGGATATTCATGGCGTCGAGCTGGTTGGCGATGTCGGAGGTCGTGCGCTCCTCGGCAAGGCTCAGCTCCGGGTGCTTATGGAAGTGCCGGCGCTGCTTGATGATATAGGGTTCAAACTCGGTAGCGATATCTTTGATGGCTGCGGTGACGTCGTCAGCCGCGCGAGCCTCGGTCGCCGCCATAATCTGCTGTGCCTTGGTCTTCGTCATGGTCGATTTGCTCCTTGCTGGGTTGATCGCAAAATCGTACAGGCTCTCTCCAGTATGCCACCTGCCGCTAGGGCTGGTAAAGTTGCCGTTTGCCGCTTGGGGTTTTGTTACAAGGGCGGGGGAGTACACTCGGGGGTGTTGAATTTCCTGCCAGAGATGGGGATGCCCATGCAACATATCGATCGGATTATCCGCTCCAAGAACGTCTTTACCGCGCAAGACGGCATCGATACCGCCCGCGAGCTGGCGATTGCCATCGCAGGCGACCGTATCGTCGCAGTCGGTGCGCCCGATGACGTGATTGCCGCCGCGCCTGCCGCCACGCCGGTTATCGACTACGGCGAGCAGTTTGTCTGCCCAGGTTTCCATGACGCTCATCTGCACTTCTTCCATACCTCGGTCGGCTCCTCGCCGTACATGCTCATGGATATGGGCACGTCCGAGGCGGCGCTGGTGCAACACGCGCTCGAGTTTTCCCAGGACCTGCCCGATGACGCTTGGGTTGTGACGCAGGGCTGGCGCGACTACCGTTGGGACCCGCCCGAGCATCCTACCAAGGCGTCGCTCGATGCGGCATTCCCCGATCGCCCCTGCGTTATGTATTCGGGCGACGGCCATACGCTGTGGCTCAACAGCCGCGCACTCGAGGCGCTCGGCGTCACGCGCGACAGCGAGCCGCCAGCGGGCGGTGGCTACGACAAGGACGCAAGCGGCGAGCTCACGGGCATTGCTCACGAGGCGGCTGCCATGCAGCTGCTACCGCGCTGCCTTGAGTGGCTGGGCGAGGATCGCATCGCAAGCGCTTACGCCGATCAAATGAGGCGGATGGCCGAGCAGGGCATCACCTCGATATGCGATATGTCGCTCATGCCCATGCCGGGCTGCGACTTTATCCGCGACGATGTCTACGACAAACTGCAGGCAGCCGGCAAGCTGGGCATCCGCGCCCATTTGTTTCCCACGCTGCTGGATGACCAATCGCGCTTGGAAGAGCTACAGACCCGCTACGCGAACAACGCGCTGCTCTCGGCGCCAGGCTTTAAGCAGTTCTTCGACGGCGTGTCGAGCGAACACACGGCATATCTCACCGAGCCCTATACCAATCCGCGCTTCCCGGGCGACCAGGGCCGTCTGACAGTTCCTGCCGAGCGCATGCGTAAGCTGGTTCTGGCGGCCGCGGAGCGCGGCCACACTGTGCGTATCCACGTCATCGGCGACGGTGCCATCCATGCTGCGCTCGATATCTTTGAGGAGGCGGCAGAGCTCTACGGCCTGCCCCAGCACGGCCATAACACACTCGAGCATCTGGAGAACCTCCTGCCCCAGGACATCGATCGCCTGCGCAAGCTCAACGTGGTCGCCTCGAGCCAGCCCTGCCACATCACGCTCGATCCGGGTGGCCCAGAGCGCGACTTTGGCCTGGAGCGAAGCCGAATCATGTGGCCGTTCGCAACCTATAAGCAGCGCGGCATCCGCCAAGCCTTCGGAACTGACAGCCCTATCACGCCCGTTACCAGCATGAACGTGCTCTACACGGCCATCACGCGCCAGGACCCCAAAAGCCACTGGCCCGAGGGCGGCTGGTTGCCGAGCGAGCGCATCGATGCGGCAACGGCTCTGCGCAACTACACTCTGGGCAGCGCCTATGCAGCGGGCGACGAGCAAAACCTCGGCAGCCTGGAACCCGGTAAATACGCCGACCTGGTAGTCTTGGACCAAAACCCACTCACCATCGACCCCCAAGAACTCCAAGCCACCAAAGTCCAAGCCACCTACCTAGCCGGCAACCTGATCTACGAGCGCTAAGTATTCATGTCTTACCGTTAAACGCGGCTCGGGCAGCTTATTTTGGGATGGCGCTCGAGCCGCGTTTGCGTTTCGGTGAGGATCCGCCATGTGCGTCCCTGCTCTGTTGGATTTGGGCGCGGGGTTGAGGTGCTGCTCCGTGCGTTCAATTTGGACATCAGCAGTGAAACCTCATGGTGTTTTGCATACTTCCAGTTGCAGATTGCATAAAAAAGCTGAGATGTTCTTTCCGGTCCTGATGTACCCCCGCCTGGGCCGTGCAAAAAACGGAGTATTCAGCACCGCGAGCTCTGCCGGTGCCGCTGCGGCTGAGTAACGTTACGGAGATTGACGTCATTTTGGGCTCCGGTACGGCGCGAAGTACGCCCATTTGTCCCAACGGGGTCTGCCCACCGACCAAAACCGCCCGCTGAAGGCGTTCTTGGGACCAATAAGGTATGTCCGGCGCGTATGCAGCCGTCCTGGCTTGCTGAATACTCCCAAAAATGCACGGTGCTCCCCAGGGGACCCGTGCGCGCAGCGAAGACCATGCCCACATTCCTATCCGCATCGCCATTTTGCTGCACTGACTTTTCTGAATGCCGGGCCCGAATTAGTTAACCTGCCTCCCGTGTGGCTCCGGAGGGGCGGGGCATAAGGTTTATCGCGAGTTCCGCACGAGCCGAAGGCCACTTAATGTGGCCTTCGTGCGAGCAGGACTGCCCGAGCAGGAAACCTTATGCCCCGCCCCTCCGGAGCCACACGGGAGGCATCGCTAAGTTATCCCCCGGCATTCAGAAAATCTAAGTGCCAAAAAATAAGATTTTTTGACTCCGTGTTGTATAACCCGCCATTCGTGGGTACCATTCAACGCGTACGCAAACAAAAAGGGTTAACCCGCGCGGCATGACCGCGCGGCCCACAAAGGAGGAAACAAGCATGTCGTCTTTGAAGCCGCTTGCAGATCGCGTCCTGGTCAAGCCCGACGAGGCCGAGCAGAAGACCGCTTCTGGTCTGTACATCGCCAGCAACGCTCAGGAGAAGCCGCAGCGCGGCACCATCGTTGCCGTGGGCGCCGGCAAGGTCAACGACAAGGGTGAGCGCATCCCCATGGACGTCAAGGTTGGCGACGTTGTCATCTACGGCAAGTTCGGTGGCAACGAGGTCAAGGTCGACGGCGAGAAGTATCTGCTCATGCGCGCCGACGACATCTACGCCGTCGTCGAGGCCTAGTCTCGTCAGAATCTCTGATTCGTCTTTGAACGCGATCGTCGCATAGGACTCGGAAGCGGCGACGCGAGTCACATTTCTTTTGGAGGATTACTCACCATGGCAAAGAACATTACGTTCAACACCGATGCCCGCGCTAAGCTCGCCAAGGGCGTCAACACTCTGGCCGACGCCGTTACCGTCACCATGGGCCCCAAGGGCCGCTACGTTGCGCTGCAGCGCACGTTCGGTGCCCCGACCATCACCAACGACGGCGTTTCTGTCGCTAAGGAGATCGAGCTCGAGGACAACATCGAGAACATGGGCGCTCAGCTGGTGAAGGAGGTCGCCACCAAGACCAACGACACCGTGGGTGACGGCACCACCACCGCAACCCTGCTCGCCCAGGCCATCGTCAACGACGGCCTGCGCAACGTCGCCGCCGGCGCCAACCCGCTGGCCATCCGTCGCGGCATCGACAAGGCTGTAAACGCCGCCGTCGCCGAGATGAAGAAGCAGGCCAAGCCGGTCGAGACCAAGGAGCAGATCGCTTCCGTCGGCACCATCTCCGCTGGTGACCCCGAGGTTGGCGAGAAGATCGCCGAGGCCATGGAGGTCGTGGGCAAGGACGGCGTCATCACCGTCGAGGATTCCCAGACGTTCGACATCACCATCGACACCGTCGAGGGCATGCAGTTCGACAAGGGCTATGTCTCCGCTTACTTCGTCACGGACAACGACCGCATGGAGGCCGTGATGAAGGATCCGTACATCCTCATCACCGACCAGAAGATTTCCAGCGTTCAGGACATCATGCCTGTTCTCGAGGCTGTCCAGCGCGCCGGCCGTGGCCTGCTCATCATCGCTGAGGACATCGACGGCGAGGCTCTGCCGACCCTGGTCCTCAACAAGATCCGTGGCGCTCTCAACGTCTGCGCCGTCAAGGCCCCGGGCTACGGCGATCGCCGCAAGCGCATCCTGGAGGACATCGCCGTCCTCACCGGTGGCCAGGCTGCTCTGGACGAGCTGGGCGTGAAGGTCGCTGACATCACCGCCGATATGCTCGGCACCGCTAAGTCCGTCACTATCTCCAAGGACAACACCGTCGTCGTCGGCGGCGCCGGCTCCAAGGAGGCCATCGACGCCCGCATCGCTCAGATCAAGGGCGAGATGGAGAACACCACCTCTGACTTCGACCGTGAGAAGCTCCAGGAGCGCCTGGCCAAGCTCTCCGGTGGCGTTGCCGTCATCAAGGTCGGCGCTGCTACCGAGTCCGAGCTCAAGGAGATCAAGCACCGCGTTGAGGATGCCCTGCAGGCTACCCGCGCTGCTGTCGAGGAGGGCATTGTCGCCGGTGGCGGCGTCGCCTTCATGGACGCTGCTCCTGCGCTCGATGCTGTCGAGATCGACGACCCCGAGGAGAAGATCGGCGTCGATATCGTCAAGAAGGCTCTGACCGCTCCGGTCGCTACTATCGCCAAGAACGCTGGCTTTGAGGGCGCTGTCGTGGTCGACAAGGTTGCCGAGCTGCCCGCCGGCCAGGGTCTCAACTCTGCCAACGGCGAGTGGGGCGACATGATCGAGATGGGCGTCCTCGACCCCGTCAAGGTCAGCCGCGTCACCCTGCAGAATGCTGCTTCTGTCGCCAGCCTGATCCTCATCACCGAGGCCACCGTCTCCGATGTGCCCAAAAACACTCAGCTTGAGGACGCTATCGCTGCTGCTACCGCTGGTCAGCAGGGCGGCGGTATGTACTAAGGCCGACAAGGTCTAGAACTCCCACCGGGAATCCGGGGGCGTGACGGGGGCTTCCCTCCGGAACGTCCTCGGACATGCAAAGAGGCTCCGCATCGCGCTTCGCGCTGCGGAGCCTCTTTGCGTCCTGCGGAATGTTCCGGAGGGAAGCCCCCGTCACGCCCCCGGATTCCCTGCGTTTACGGCCTTGAGGTCGGCGTGGGCGGAGGACTTGGTTGTTGGGAATACGTGTCCCGGTCGCTGTTTCGCGGCTTTGCCGCGAAAGGCGCGCCGCTTTGGGGCGAGTGGAGGATGTGGTTGTTGCAGTGGCTTGTCCCCTTCGCTGTTTCGCGCTTTGCGCGAAAGGCGCGCTACTTTGGGATGGGTGGGGAACGTGGTTGTTGTGGCAACTGATCCCCACCACAAATTACCCTCGGCATACTTGCGCGAACGATTGCTCGTGCTACACTTGCAAGTGCTGTTTCAGGGCGGGGTGGAATTCCCCACTGGCGGTAAATCGGGCGGTGCCAAAGGGGTGCCGCGGAGCAGGCGAGGCGTCTGCGACCGAGCCGATGAGTCCGCGACCCGAGCGTGTGTTGGTTCGCATGCCGGCTGAACTGGTGAGATTCCAGTACCAACGGTTAGAGTCCGGATGAAAGAGGCAGGTGATCTTATGTCTGAACAGTCGCAGCATATCCATTTTGAGAACACGAATAGGTGGAGCACCAAACAGCTCGTTACCATGGCGCTGATGTGCGCCTTGGGCGCCCTGTTTATGTACGTGCAGCTGCCCATTCTTCCCTCGGCGCCGTTTTTGACGTATGACCCGTCGCTGGTGCCGGCGATGGTGTGCGGTTTTGCGTATAGCCCTGGCGCCGGCACTGCTGTTGCCGCCATGGCGATCGTTATCCATGCGCTCACCACGGGTGACTGGGTCGGCGCGCTTATGAACCTGGTTGCCACGCTGGGCTACATTCTGCCCGCGGCTATCGTCTACCAGAAGATGCATACCTATAAGGGTGCCGTGATTGGCCTAGCGCTCGGCGTCATTGCCGCTACGGCGTTGTCTATGGTCGCAAACCTTACCATTGGTGTTTGGTTCTGGTATGGCTCGGTCGATGTGATCGCCCCGCTCATGATTCCCGCCGTGCTGCCGTTCAACCTTATCAAGACTGTCCTTAACTCGGTATTGACGCTTGCAGTGTACAAGGCGGTCTCCAACCTCATCACGCCTAAAAAGGACCAGGTCAAAGGCCGCGCATGATTGAGTGTCGGGGCGTTTCCTTTAGCTATGACGGTGCCGTACCGGCACTCGACGGCGTCGATCTGAACATCGAGGACGGGGAGTTTTTCTGCATCCTCGGTGGCAATGGATCGGGCAAGTCGACGTTTGCCAAGCATCTGAATGCACTGTTGCAGCCCGATGCGGGCACGGTACGCATCAACGGCATGGATGCGTCCGACCCCGAGCTGGTCTACGACATTCGTTCGACCGCGGGCATGGTATTCCAAAATCCAGATGACCAGCTGGTGGCAACGCTTGTCGAAGATGACGTTGCGTTTGGTCCCGAAAACCTTGGCGTGCCATCGGCACAAATTGCGCAGCGGGTACGCGAGGCGCTGAAGGGCGTGGGCCTGGTGGGCTTTGAGCGCCACGAGACCCATGCGCTTTCGGGCGGTCAAAAGCAGCGTGTGGCGCTTGCCGGTGTGCTCGCCATGGAACCGCGCGTGCTCATATTGGACGAGGCTTCTTCAATGCTCGATCCGCGTGGACGCAAGGGCCTCATGAAGGCTTGCCACGCGTTGCACGATCGCGGCATGACCATCGTGATGATTACGCACTTTATGGAAGAGGCCGCCGAGGCCGATCGTGTCGCGGTATTTCGGGCGGGGCGCGTTGCCATGCTCGGTACGCCCGAGGAAATCTTGACACGGGCGGACGAACTTGCGCAGCTCAACTTGGATATGCCGGCGTCGTGCTGCTTGGGCACGGCGCTTCGTGCGAAGGGCGTGCCCGTTCATGCGCAGGTGCGCGAGGTGGATATGGTCGCCGAGATTGCGCAGGCATATGCCGACCGGAGTGGGGAAGACACCGCAGGGCGGCCTTCTGCATCCGATTCTCGTGTGCTCGACAACGCCTCCTCTGCAACCGACGGGACAGCCGCGTCGGAGCCCGTCATCGAGATTTCGCACCTCTCGCATAGTTACTCGCTGAGCGCCCGCGAGCGCCGCCGCTGGCATAAGCGCTCGGCCACTGCGGGCAAATCGAACAAACAGGCCCTCTGGGGAAACGACCCCAGCAGCCCGTGGGCGCTGCGCGATGTATCGCTGGCGGTGCGTCGCGGCGAGTTCCTGGGCTTGGCAGGTCATACCGGTTCGGGTAAGTCGACGCTGGTCCAGCATCTCAACGGTTTGATTCGCCCCCAGGAGGGATCCGTTCGCGCGCTGGGGCTCGATCTGTCAAACAAGAAAGACGCCGCTACGGTTAAGGCCAAGGTTGGCGTGGTGTTTCAGTATCCCGAGCGCCAGCTATTTGCCGAAACCGTGGCGCAGGACGTGGCGTTTGGTCCGCACAACCTTGGCCTGCCACAAGACGAGGTCGCACGCCGTGTCGCATCATCGCTTACGCGCGTGGGCCTCGATCTTTCCACGGTCGGCGACAAGAGTCCCTTTGAGCTTTCGGGCGGTCAGCAACGGCGTGTGGCATTCGCCGGCGTGCTCGCCATGGAGCCCGAAGTCCTGGTGCTCGATGAACCCATGGCGGGGCTCGATCCGGCTGCGCGCAGGGATTTCCTTGAGCTTATCGATCGACTTCACCGCGATGGCCTGACCGTTGTCATGGTTTCGCACAGCATGGATGACCTGGCCAATTGCTGCGACCGTATCGTCGTAATGAACGAAGGCGCGGTGTTTGCCGAGGGAACCCCCGCGCAGGTGTTTGCGCGTGCCGATGAGCTCAAGTCGATCGGCTTGGGCGTTCCCGCCGCCCAGCGTATGGCGCTGGCGCTTACGGAGGCGGGCGTGCCGCTGCGTCGCGGTGGGCTCTATACGGTTGAGTCGTTGGCCGACGAGTTGGCAGATTTGCTGATCGGTCGCTCAGACGGTCCTTCTAACGTCGCGGACATTGCTAAATCCAAGACGGTCGCGCGAGAGGAGGGCTGCTAATGGAGGCGTTTTCGTTTGGCAGCTACTATCCCGGCGATAGTGCGATCCACCGCCTGGACCCGCGAACTAAGTTGCTCTTGGGCTTTGTGTTTCTGATCACGACGCTCACGGTCAGCAGCTTCCGCGGACTGGCCCCGGTCGCAATCTTCGTTGTCCTGATCTATACCGTGTCCCGGGTGCCGTTGCGCCGGGTCCTATCATCGATGGCACCATTGCTGGCGATTGTCGTGGTAGTCGCGGTACTCAACCTGTTTTCCGACCAGAGCGGGCGCATCCTGTGGCAGCTCGGCTTTTTACGGGTGAGCGAGGGGTCTTTGTATTCCGCTGCCTTTATGGCGTGCCGCCTGACCCTGATGATGGCCGGCATGAGCGCCATTACGCTCACCACGCCCACGCTCGACCTCACCGCGGGCTTTGAGCGCCTGCTCGCACCGTTTGCGCGTGTGGGACTTCCTGCGCACGAGCTCGGCATGATCATGGGCATCGCGCTGCGCTTTATGCCGCAGTTTGCCACCGAGATGAAGCAGACGGCGGACGCGCAGACAAGCCGCGGTGCACGCGTAACGGGTGGCCCGCTCGGCGGCGTGCGCATGCTCGGTAGCGTGGCGATTCCGCTGTTCACGGGCGTGTTCCGTCATGCCGAGACGCTTTCGGCCGCCATGGATGCGCGCTGTTATCACGGCGAGCAGGGACGTACGCGTCTGCATGCGCTTGCATTTGGCCGCGGCGATGCGTTGGCGGCGGTGGTGACGGCGTTGCTGCTCATCTGCGTCATTGTCATCAATCTTCAACTTGTTTAGGCGCGATTCGAGCGCAAGAAAGGGGTCCCTATGACCGACAACGACCGCACGGCTCAGCTTGAGCGCGCCTGTTCGTATCTCAGGCGCATTCCGGCGTGGTATCTGGCCACGACCGATGTGACCGACGGGCATCAGCCTCGCGTGAGGCCGTTTTCGTTTGCCATGGTCGATGACGGTAAGCTGTGGTTTTGCACGTCGCGCGACAAGGATGTGTGGGCGGAGCTGAGTGCGAATCCCAAGTTTGAGCTCTCGGGCTGGAAGCCGGGGGAATGTTGGATCGTGTTGACCGGCGAGGCCGCACTTGAGGACGACGCGGTTGCGAGCGACAAGGTGCGTCAAGCGGGTTTTAAGCACATGGTGGGCATCGGCGAGGAACACGAGAGTGCCAACGACGGCCGCCTTGCTTTCTTTTCGGTCCGCAACATTGCCGCGCGCTTCTGTGATATCGACGGCAGCGAGGAGCGCCTGGAGCTCTAGAGCGTCTCAAATTAACTACCCGTTCCGAATTAGCTAGCGCCAGGAGGACACATGGACGGATTGAATACGGTGTTGGAGTATCTGACGTCGGTGCCGGCATGGTATTTGGCGACGAGCGTTGACGGACAGCCTCATGTGCGTCCGTTTTCGTTTGCGCAGATCCAGGACGGCAAGCTGTGGTTTGTAACAGCGCGCACCAAAGATGTGTGGCAAGAGCTGCTGCAAAACCAGCGCTTTGAGGCCACGAGTTGGTGGCCGGGCCATGGCTGGCTCATCTTGCGCGGGCGTGCCGGCTTGGATGACCGGGCTTTAGGCGAAATGCGCGAAGCTGGGTGGAAGCATCTAGAGCGCCTGGGCGAGCACTATGAGGGGCCTAACGATCCCACGCTCGTCTTCTTTAGCGTGGAGGAACCCGAGGCCTTTATCTGCAACCATGACGAATGGGTGCCGGTCGAGCTCTAAACGAGTCTCTCAGCAAGCTTCGACAATTCAAATTCTCGCATGTAGCGGGCCCCACATTGCAACGTCACCGCAAGGCGCACTGGGCAATATGGGGTCCGTGTTTATTTGTCAACTCCTTTGAGTGAATGTGTCGTGACTGTTTCAATGCATGAATATGCAAAAGATTTGCGTATAAATGCATCTTCTGGTGCTAAAGTTTCAACCTACTTCATAACGACGGCTGCAGGATGCGTATTGGTGCATAACTGCAGACAAGGAGTCTGATATGTCTGTAAAGGTTGGAATCGTCGGTGCGGCTGGATATGCCGGCGCCGAGCTCATTCACCTCGTCCTCGGTCATCCCGAGTTTGAACTTGTTGCCATTACGTCCAACGCCGATGCCGGCCAGCCGCTGTCTGCGGTGTACCCGAGCTTCACCGGCGTAAGCGATCTTGCCTTTACGACGCATGATGCCCCCGAGCTCAAGAACTGCGACGCGGTCTTTTTGGCCGTGCCGCACACGGCCGCCATGGCACAGGTGCCCGCCTTGCTTGCCGCGGGAGTCTCCTGCATTGACCTCTCGGCCGACTATCGCCTGAGCGATCCGGCCACCTTTGAGGCCTGGTATGCCGCCGAGCACACGAGCCCCGAGCTACTCAAGAGCCGCGCCTTTGGTCTGCCCGAGCTATTCTGCCAGGATTTGGAGACCGCTGCATCCGACCACGCCGACGGCAAGCCCGTACTGGTCGCCTGCGCCGGTTGCTATCCCACCGCAACGAGCCTTGCCGCCGCGCCTGCCGTGCGCGCCGGCTGGGTTGCCCAGAGCGGACCCGTGATCGTTGACGCTATCAGCGGTGTAACGGGTGCCGGTAAGTCCTGCAACGCCCGTACGCGTTTTTGCAGTGCAGACGAGAACCTGGAGGCCTATGGCGCAGGAAAACATCGCCATACGCCCGAGATCGAGCAGATTCTTGGCCTAGCCGACCACATCGTTTTCACCCCGCACCTGGCACCGCTCAAGCGCGGTCTGCTCTCTACGGTGACGATGCCGCTTACGCCGCAGGCTATCGATACCTTGACCCTTGAGGATGTCGTCGACCATTACAGACAGTTCTACGCCGGTCGCACCTTTGTGCGCGTGCTCGATGCCGGCGAGCAGCCCAAGACGGCCTCGGTCGTCGGCACCAATGCTGCCCAGATCGGCCTTGCACTCAACAAGCGCGCGGGCGTGCTGGTGGCGACGGGAGCGATCGACAATCTGTGCAAGGGTGCTGCCGGTCAGGCGGTCCAGTGCGCCAACATCGTCTTTGGTTTTGACGAGCGACGAGGCTTGCCCACAGTGGCGTGCCCGGTGTAGCACATTCGATTGTTAACGATTTGGTAGTCGGGCATCGAGTGGGGCGCCACTCTTAAGCTGGTCTCATGATTGTGGCTGGCATGGCGCACCAACCGATGCCCTTTTTTGTTTGACATAAGGAGTCATAAAGACGATGAATACCGAGCTGTTTGATATCAAGATTCGCGCCGTCGAGGGTGGCGTTACGGCTGCGGCTGGTTTTAAAGCTGCAGGCATCCACGCTGGGTTCCGCAAGAATCCCGAGCGCCTGGATTACGCGCTCGTCGTGCCCGATAAACCCTGTCCCGGTGCCGGCGTGTTTACCACCAATCGCTTTTGCGCGGCGCCCGTGCAGGTGAGCCGTGCCCACCTGGGCGGTGCCGACAAGGGCTACGGTATCATCGCCGGCGTTTCGGTCAACTCTGGCAATGCCAACGCCGCCACGGGTGAGACCGGTCTTGCCTGCGCGCGCGAGACCTGCAACATCGCCTCGCAGGTCATCGGCTGCGAGCCCCAGCAGATTCTGATTGCCTCCACGGGTGTGATTGGCCAGATTCTGCCGATCGACACGTTTGAGACCGCCATTCCTGCTGCCTACGAGGCGCTCTCCGCCCACGGTGGCGCCGATGCCGCTCGCGCCATCATGACGACCGACACGCACTCCAAGGAGTACGCCGTGTCCTACGTCAGTGAGGCTGCGGGTCATGCGAGCAATGTCTATACGGTAGGCGGAATGTGCAAGGGCTCGGGTATGATCATGCCCAACATGGCCACCATGATCGCAGCTATCACCACCGATGCCCCCGTCGAGCCGGCGGCACTTCATGCCCTGCTGCTCTCGACCGTCAAGCAGACCTTTAACAAGGTAACGGTCGATTCCGACACCTCGACCAACGACACCTGCATCATGCTTGCCTCCGGTGCCGCTGCCGCAGATGCCGAGCCTATCGTCGAGGGCTCCGATGCTTTTGACGAGTTGGCATTTGCCGTGCACGAGGTGTGCGAGAGCCTGGCGCGCAATATTGCCGCCGATGGTGAGGGCGCATCCAAGCTTGTTACAGTCAACGTTACCGGCGCCGTGAACGACGAGGAGGCCGATATCGCCGCCCGTGCCGTTGCCAACTCGCCGCTCGTTAAGACCTGCATCGCCGGCCACGACTGCAACTGGGGCCGCGTTGCTATGGCGCTTGGCAAGTGCGGCGTGAAGTTTAATCAGGAAGACGTTTCCATCGACATGATGGGCATGCCTGTCTGTCGCGACGGTCTGACTGTTCCCTTTGACGAGGACGAGGCTCTACGACGTTTCGAGGCGCCCGAGATCGTGATCTCGGCCGACCTGGGCGCAGGCGACGCGGCAACGACCGTGTGGACCTGCGACCTCACGCATGAGTACATCTCCATCAACGGCGACTACCGTTCCTAGATTCCGGGCACGCTGCGCATCTTGCCGCGATTGCGGACAGCGGAGCACGGCGCGATAACGATATGAAAGACGAGGCAGATTATGAAATTCGCACGCGATTGTCGTTCGAGCGAATCCAACGAAGCAACCGCGCAGCTGCTGTTCGAAGCGCTGCCGTGGATTAAGAACCTGACCGGCAAGACGGTTGTTATCAAATATGGCGGAGCCGCCATGGTTGATGAGCAGCTGCGCCGCGACGTGATGAGCGACATCGTTTTGCTCAAGATCATCGGTATGCGCCCCGTCATCGTGCACGGCGGCGGCAAGGCTATTAACGAGGCGCTGAGCCATTACGATATTCCCGTCGAGTTTAAGAACGGCCAGCGCGTGACCACGCCGGCGACGATGGATATCGTGCGCGAGGTGCTGGGCGGCAAGGTTAACCAGGAGCTGGTTGCTGCCATCAACCACCACGGCAACCTGGCCGTGGGCGTGTCGGGCAGCGATGCCGGCACGCTCATCGCCGAGCCGCTCGACCCCGAACTCGGCCGCGTAGGCAAGGTCACGCACGTTAACACCGACTATATCGAGCGCCTGCTCGATAGCGAGTACATCCCCGTCATCGCTACCGTCGCGGCGGGGGAGGACGGCGGTTTCTTCAACATCAACGCCGATACCGCCGCCGGTGCCGTTGCGGCGGCGCTGCATGCGCATAAGGCGATCTTTTTGACCGACGTCGACGGCCTGTACAAGGACTTTAGCGATAAAGACTCACTCATCTCCAACCTAACGCTCGACGAGGTTAACGAAATGCTCTACGGCGGCGAGGTCGATAAGGGCATGATTCCCAAGCTGCGTGCGGCCGTCGATGCGCTTGCCGGCGGCGTATTTCGCGCTCACATCATCAACGGCACCACGCCGCATTCGCTGCTGCTGGAGCTGCTGACCGATGCCGGCGTCGGTACCGTGATCCATTCCACCGAGACGGCTTACGAGTTCGATACGCATCCGCATCCGCTTTCGACGTTTGCTGCGCGTCTGACCGAGAACCTCGACGAGGTCGAGAAGCTTCAGACGGTCTAACTGACTCGCAGCCGCCCCATTCCTGCACCCATAGGCCTGCGCCGTCTGGCGCCCAACGAAAGGCATCCCATGTCACTTGCAGCTCAGCAATCGCTTGAATCCCATTACGTTATGCATACCTTTGGCCGCTCTCCGGTCGAGTTTGTCGAGGGTCACGGCATGAAGCTCACCGGCGACGATGGTCGTGAGTACCTCGACTTTCTTGCCGGCATCGGCGTGTGCAGCCTAGGTCATGGCGACCCGGCTGTGCTCTCGGCGCTCGAGGCACAGACCAAAAAGCTCATGCATGTCTCCAATTACTTCTACATCGAGCAGCGTGGACAGGTCGCGGCGCTGCTGTCCAAGCTTGCCAACGACGACTTAGATGGTGCACGCGTGCTTGCCGATGCCATTGCCGCCGGCGATGAGACCACGGCAGCTGCTCTTGGTGCCCCGGCTGCGGATGAGCAGGTTTGGGAGACCTTCTTTGCCAACTCCGGCGCCGAGGCCAACGAGGGCTCGATGAAGCTCGCGCGCCTGTACGCCAAGCGTGCCGGTAACGGCGGCAACACTATCGTGTGCATGCGCGGCGGCTTCCACGGCCGTACGCTCGAGACCATTGCCGCCACCATGCAGGATTGGCTGCAGGATAGTTTCCGCCCGCTGCCGGGTGGCTTTGTGGCCTGCACGCCCAACGATATCGATGAACTGCGTGCGATCTTTAAGCAGCTGGGGAGCGAAATTTGTGCCGTGATGCTCGAGCCGATCCAGGGCGAGAGCGGTGTGCACCCCATGACCGAGGAGTTTATGGCGGCAGCGCGCGACCTGGCACACGAAGTGGGCGCCGTGCTTATCGCCGACGAGGTCCAGTGCGGCATCTTCCGCTCCGGCAAGCCGTTTGCATTCCAAGCCTATGGCGTGGAACCCGACATCATGAGCCTTGCCAAGGGCATTGCTGATGGCGTGCCCATGGGTGCCGTCGTGGCAAAGAAGGAGATTGCCGACGTGTTTAAGCCGGGCGACCACGGCTCGACGTTTGGCGGTAGCTGCTTGGCCATCGCGGCGTGTGCCGCGACGCTCTCCGCACTCGTGCGCGGCGATTATGCCGACCACGCTGCCAAGGTAGGCGCCTATATGGAGGCAAAGCTCGCCAAGCTGCCGAACGTGACCGAGGTGCGTGGCCGCGGCTTGATGCTCGGCTGCGATCTGGACGATACTGCGGGTGATGCACACGACGTTGTGGCCCGTGCATTGGGGGCTGGTGCCGTGATTAACGCTACGGGTGCCCATACGCTGCGTTTCCTGCCGCCGCTCGTCTGCGAGGAATCCGACGTGGACAGTCTGATCGAGATCCTGTCGGACGTTTTGGCCTAACACAGCGAAATAACTTAACTTTGACCGGGTTCCGGACTGCGGACGTGCCCTATGTGGCATGATTCAGCGGTCTGGAGCCCGTTTTGCCTTAGATTTGCTAAGGCGGGGAGACCTGCTGGTCAAAAAACATCAAATATGAGTACTGTTATCGATTTGGTAGCAGCAATTTTGGACTAATAAGGCCAGATAGCTAGTCGAAATGGCGATGAATGTACGATTTTGATCCAATTATTAGTCCTTATAATGGACATATGTTGCGTAACTTAAGCAAATACTATCTTTTGATATGTTGTAAGCAAGGTAGCAGTACTCATTTTTGCCATTTTCTGGCCACGGCCTTTGTGACAGACGTGCTGGCGGGTTCGAATCCCATGCACTGGGCACAAAAAAGAAAGGCCTCCATCGCTGGAGGCCTAACAATTCAGTGGTGGGCGATGAGGGATGTCCGCGTGCGGCCGGCGCCGCCCGCGCCCCGCTTCGCCGCTCCGCTCCTCGCGTGCTGCGCTGGAAAACGCTTGCGCGTTTCCTCAGCTCCGCACCCTGGCGGGTTCGAACCCCATGCGCTGGGCCCAAAAAAGAAAGGCCCCCATAGCTGGGAGCCTATCAAATCAGTGGTGGGCGATGAGGGATGTCGCGTGCGGCTGACGCCGCCCGCTTTCGCTTCGGGCCTGCGGCCCTCGCGTGCTGCGCTGGAAAACGTTTCGCGTTTCCTCAGCTTCGCACCCTGTCGGGTTCGAATCCCATGCGCTGGGCCCAAACAAAAACGGTCCCCTTGCGAGGACCGTTTCCAATTCAATGGTGGGCGATGAGGGATTCGAACCCCCAGCCTTGTGCGTGTAAAGCACCTGCGCTAACCGTTGCGCCAATCGCCCGTGCGGAGAGAGTATAGCAAAACAATCGCCTCATTCACCTCATATCCATTAAAGGTAACCGACGCGTGTCACAGCGGAGCTGATTCAGTTGAGATTGCCTGAACATTCCGCCCCTCTTTACGCCCTCGGGTATACTCAAAAGCTACTGATTCGATTTGATGCCCAGCAACAGCAGAGGGGATAGTATATGTGCGGTTTTGTCGGTTTTGTCGGTGGGACGGATAACCAATCCGAGGTGCTCACCAAGATGATGGACCGCATCGTCCATCGTGGTCCCGACATGGGCGGTCAGTTTATCGACGGCCGCGTTGCCCTCGGCTTCCGCCGCTTGTCGATCCTCGACCTGACCGAGGCTGGCGCCCAACCTATGGCCAACGAGGACGGTAGCGTCGTCATTGTCTTCAACGGCGAGATCTACAACTTCCAAGAACTCCGTTCCGAGCTCGAGGCCAAGGGCTACAAGTTCCACTGCGGCGCCGACACCGAGAGCCTTCTGCACGGCTACGAGGAGTGGGGCGAGGCAGTACTCGATCGCTTGCGCGGTATGTACGCCTTCGTCATCTGGGACAAGAAGAAGAACAAGCTTTTTGGCGCCCGTGATATCTTTGGCATCAAGCCGCTCTACTACTATCCCATGGCCGATGCGGGCGACGGCGCTCCGGGCGTGCTCTTTGGTTCCGAGATCAAGAGCTTCCTGGACTACCCGCACTTCCACAAGGCGGTCAACAAAAAGGCCCTGCGTCCGTACATGACGCTGCAGTATTCGGCGACTGAGGAGACCTTCTTCGAGGGTGTCTACAAGCTGCCGCCGGCGCACTACTTTACCGTCGATATTCCGACCGGCAAGATGAACATCGAGCGCTACTGGGATTGCGATTACTCTGCCGTCGAGAAGCCGTTCGAGGAGTACGTCGACGAGCTGGACGAGGTCGTGCACGAGAGCGTCGAGGCCCATCGCATCGCCGACGTCAAGGTCGCGTCGTTCCTCTCCGGCGGCGTCGACTCCAGCTACATCGCCGCTTGCCTCATGCCCGACAAGACCTTCTCGGTGGGCTTTGACTACAAGAACTTCAACGAGACCAACTACGCCAAGGAACTTTCTGACAAGCTCGGCGTCGAGAATGTCCGCAAGATGATAACCGCCGACGAGTTCTTCGGTGCGCTCGAGGACATCCAGTATCACATGGACGAGCCGCAGTCCAACCTGTCTTCCGTGCCGCTGTGGTTCTTGGCCGAGATGGCCCGCAAGGACGTCACCGTCGTGCTTTCGGGCGAAGGCGCCGACGAACTCTTTGGCGGCTACGCCTACTACGAGGACACGGTCCCAGTCCGCAAGTACAAAAAGATGGTGCCGCTGCCCATCCGTCGCGCGCTCGGTAACCTGGCGCTGCATATGCCGTACTTCAAGGGACATAACTTCCTGGTCAAGGGTGCCGAGATCCCCGAGAAGTCGTTCCTGGGACAGGCTCTGGTATGGCCGGAGCGCGAGGTCGACGGCGTGCTCAAGCCCGAGTACAACACCGGCGATGGCGCCTTCGAGCTTGCCGCTCCCATCTATGCGCGCGTGAAAGGTCAGCCCGAGCTGGTCAAGAAGCAGTACCTGGACATGAACATGTGGCTCCCGGGCGACATTCTGCTCAAGGCCGACAAGATGTGCATGGCGCACTCGCTGGAGCTGCGCGTGCCCTTCCTGGACCGCAAAGTCATGGAGTTCGCCGAGCATATTCCCGACCGCTACCGCATCAACGAGAACGGCAACAAACAGGTACTCCGCCACGCTGCCAACAAGTCGCTGCCCGATGAGTGGGCCACCCGTCCCAAGGTGGGCTTCCCGGTGCCGATTGTCTACTGGCTGCGCGAGCAAAAGTGGTACGACTATGTCAAGGAGTACTTCACCGCGCCGTGGGCAAGCGAGTTCTTCGATACCGACGAGCTCATGCACCTGCTCGATCTGCACTTTGCGGGCAAGGGCGATTTCCAGCGCAAGATCTATACGCCGCTCGTGTTCCTGGTGTGGTACAAGCGCTTCTTTATCGACGAGGACCAGCCCGCTGTTCAGGCTGCCTAGCCTCGGCTTACGAACGCCTGCGCGTAACGGCTCCTCCGGGAGCCGTTTTTGCGTGGGTGCGTTTCAGTTACTATAAAAACCGTCCCTGCCAAATGGCTGAGAAAGGTGAAAGATGCACCATTCGGATTCCGCGACCGTGACCACGGTCGATACGCTTGCCAAGCTTCTCGATGTGTGCGGTGAGCTGCGCGCATCAGAGCAGGTTGACGAGCGTGCCGTGACCGGCTGCTCGTTTGATTCGCGCGCGGTCTCGGCAGGTGACGTGTTCTTTTGCAAAGGTGCTGCCTTTAAGCCCGCGTTTTTGAGCATGGCGCTCGATGCGGGCGCCGTCGCATTTGTGTGCGAGGAGTCGCTGGTCGAGTCTCTGGAGCCGCTGGCGCAGGAGAGCGGTGCTGCGATGCTGGTTGTTGATAGCGTTCGCACGGCCATGGCCCTGTTGCCGCCGGAGGTCTACGACCGTCCCGACCACGACGTCAAGATCGTGGGCATCACCGGTACCAAGGGAAAGACCACGGCCGCTTTTATGCTCCAGTCGATTATTAAAGCGGCGGGCGAGTCCTGCGGCATGATCGGCTCGGTGAGTACCGACGATGGCATCGAGTGCTACGAGAGCACCAATACCACGCCAGAGGCCCCCGAGGTCTGGCGCCATATCGCCAACTGCCGTGAGTCCGGTCGCCAGTCCATGGTCATGGAGGTCTCGAGCCAGGCGCTCAAGTACCAACGCGTCGAGAATCTGCCGTTTGACGTGGCGTGCTTCCTCAACATCGGGCGTGACCACATCTCGCCGATCGAACACCCCACGTTTGAGGATTATTTTGAGAGCAAACTCAGGATCTTTGACCAGGCAAAGACCGCCGTGGTGAACCTGGGCACCGAAGAGGTTGACCGTGTGTTGGAGGCAGCGTCGACGGCCGAGCGCTTGGTGACCGTTGGCGTCGAGCATCCCGAGGCAAGCCTGTGGGCGAGCGATGTGCGCATGGTCGGCTTTAACATCGAGTTTAACCTGCATGGCCTGTGTGCCGACGAGTCCGAGGCGGGGGAGAAGGTCCTGCTGGGCATCGCGGGCGACTTTAACGTGGAAAACGCGCTGGTCGCTATCGCCGCTGCGCGCGAGATCGGCATCGGTATCGAGGCTATCAAGAAGGGCCTCTCCAAACTGCGTGTGCCGGGCCGTATGGAGGTCGTGGAGTCGAAGGACGGCCGCGTGATCTGCGTCGTTGACTACGCTCACAACCAGCTTTCGTTCCGGTCGCTTTTCTCGTCGGTCAAGCGCGCGTTTCCCGCCAGCCCGGTCATCGCAGTATTTGGCGCTGCCGGCGGCAAGGCGCAGGAGCGCCGCGAGCAGCTTCCGCGCGAGGCCGCACCATATTCCGACCTGATGATCTTTGCCAACGAGGACCCGGCTCACGAGGACCCGATGAAGGTCTGTCGCGAGCTTGCCGAACATGTTCCCGACGATACGCCGAACAAGATCATCCTCGATCGCGAAGCCGCTGTGCATGCGGCGTTCAAGGCGGCGCGCGAGGAGTACGTTAACCCCGATGTTCCCACTATTGTCTTGCTGCTGGCAAAGGGTGACGAGGAGCTCATGCACGTGGGTGACGAGTTCGTGCCCATCGAGAGCGACCTTTCGTTGGCCAATTGCCTGATCGATGTTACCCAGTTTGACTAATGAACCATGATGGCGGCGGCGCCCTGAGTGCGCTGTCGCCATAAGCGTGTTCCCTCAATCAAAACATGCCGTCCAAGTCCAAACCCTTCTACGTAAACGGAGTAACCATGTCCCACAACACCTTGCCGACCGTTGCCGAGCTTTCGGGCGAGATGCGCGAGCGCTTGGCCAAGGTCAAGTACGTCTTTACCGACCTGGATGCCACGATGCTCGCGCCCGGCTCGTGCGTGCTGCGCGACAACGACGGCAACCCTTCGACCAAACTCGTCGAGGCCGTCGTGGCGCTCGCTCGCGTTGGCATTCAGGTGGTTCCCACCTCGGGCCGCAACCGTACCATGATCCACGAGGACGCGCGCGTGCTCGGCCTCAACTCCTACATTGGTGAGATGGGCGGCCTGGTCATGTACGACCTCAAAGCCAACGATTGGGAGTATCTGACTGGCGACATGCCTTACGACCCCGCCTGCGGCCTTACTCCGCACCAGGTGATCGAGCAGACCGGCGTGTGCGAGAAGATTCTTGCCCGCTGGCCGCACAAGATCGAGTATCACAACGACATGTCGACCGGCTACAAGTACCGCGAGGTCACCGTCGGCATGCGCGGCGATGTGCCCGACAATGAGGTCCAGGCCATCCTGGACGAGGCCGGCTGCGGCCTGGTGTGGGCCTGTAACGGTCACCTGACGCATCTGTCCAAGCCGACGACGCTCGAGCTCGATCGCGTCGAGGACGGTCGCGCGTTTAACATCAATCCCGCCGGCCTCAACAAGGGCGTTGCCATCGCGCGCTTCTGCGAGCACCTGGGGATCGAGCGCGAGGAGACGCTGGCGCTCGGCGATTCTGAGTCCGACTTCTACATGGCTGACCACGTGGGCACGTTCTGCCTGGTCGAGAACGGTTTGACCAGCGCCGGCGCGCCCGAGTTCCTGGATGCCTGCGATAACGCCTACGTCACGCGCGGCAAGATTGTCGACGGCTGGGCGGCAACGGCAGAGCTGCTCGTCGCGGCGCGTTCGTAGCGCGGCGTCGCCGCACTTGGACATGTCTTTTCGAGAGAGACTGGTGAGGTAATGTCCGATATCGAGAATCTGGCCGGGGGCACGCGCCCGATTGGCGTGTTCGACTCGGGTCTGGGCGGTCTGACGGTTGCGCGCGCGATTGCGACGGCGTTGCCGCACGAGTCCGTCTACTACTTTGGCGACACCAAGCGCTGCCCCTACGGCACCCGCACCGAGGACGAGGTGCGCTCGTTTGCGTTGCAGGCGGGTCGTTGGCTTTCGAAGCACGACGTTAAGATTATGGTCATCGCCTGCAACACGGCGACCGCTGCGGCCTTGCGTCTGGCCCAGCAGGTGCTCGACGTTCCCGTGATCGGTGTGATCGCACCGGGCGCACGCGCGGCAATCAACAGCACCCGCACGCGCCGGGTGGGCGTGCTCGCCACCAACCTCACCATTCGCTCGGGCGCCTACACGCGCGCCATCCAGGATCTAGATGCCGGCGTCGATGTATACGGTTGTCCTGCCTCGAGCTTTGTCGAGGTCGTTGAGCACGAGCTCGCCTCGGGCGCGCATCTGCAAGAGCAGTGGCTCGAGAACGAGGACATCTTCGATACGCCTGCCGTGCGTGCGCTGGTGGGTGCCACGGTTGAGCCGCTGCGCGACCACGGTATCGATACCGTGGTGCTCGGCTGTACGCACTTCCCGCTGCTGGTGGGTCCCATCCGCCATGCACTGGGACCCGGGGTGCGCGTGGTGAGCTCCGCCGAGGAGACCACGCGCGAGCTGACCGATATTCTCACGCGCCGCGAGCAGCTGGCGGGCGACGCAGCCGAGCCGCAGCATCGCTTTGCCACCACGTCTGACAACATTGCCGAGTTTGCGGTGGCGGGCAGTTTTATCTTTGGCCAGCCGCTCAAGAGCATTGAGCATGTCGATATCGATGAACTGAAATAGATATAAGGTCACCGACCAAAGGCTCACCTTCACCTTTTGCCGAAAGGATATTTCTATGGAGTACATGCAGGTCAATCGCGCCAACGGCCGCGCCGCCGATGAGCTTCGCCCCATCAAACTTACTCGCGGCGTCATGAAGCACGCCCACGGTTCGTGCCTGGCCGAATTTGGCGATACGCGCGTGCTGTGCGCTGCCACCATCGAGGAGGGCGTGCCGGGCTGGCGCAAGGGTGCCAAGGCCGGTTGGGTAACGGCGGAGTACGCCATGCTGCCGGCATCGACCGGCAAGCGCTGCAAGCGCGAGCACGCCAACCGCAAAGGCCGCTCCATGGAGATCGAGCGCCTCATTGGTCGCAGTCTGCGTACCGTCGTCAACATGAAGGCACTCGGCGAGTACACCGTCACCGTCGACTGCGACGTGATCCAGGCCGATGGCGGTACGCGTACGGCGAGCATTACCGGCGCCTGGGTGGCGCTGCACGACGCCCTTGCCATGTGGGTCGAGGCAGGCAAGATCGAGCGCATCCCGCTTACCGGCCAGGTGGCTGCCATCTCCATGGGCATTGTCGACGGCAATACGCTGCTTGACCTCGATTATTCCGAGGACAGCCATGCCGAGGTCGACATGAACCTCGTCGCCACCGACACCGGTGAGATGATCGAGCTCCAGGGCACCGGCGAGCAGGCGCCCTTCGACCGCAAACGCCTCAACGCCCTGCTCGATTTGGGCGACAAGGGCATTGCCGAGCTCATCGAGCTCCAGCGCCAAACTCTCGCCTAACCTGCCAAAAAGGGACAGGTTTATTTTGGTAGGTTTTATCTGCGGAAACGCCGATAGATAAGGTTGATGCTACACGAAAGGGGAGACGCCGAAGGGCCAGTCCCTTTTACGTGACTTTGCTATAGAGACAAGGAGGCCACTCATGGCACTTGAGAAGATCGACATCGACACCCTCGACCCGGCGGCGACCATTGTCGTGGCAACGGGCAACGACCATAAGCTCACCGAGATCGAGGCCATTTTAGGCAAGGTCATGCCCGAGGTTCGCTTTGTGGCGCTCGGCCAGCTGGGCGATTTTGAGGACCCCGAGGAAAACGGCACGACGTTTTTGGAGAACGCCATCATCAAGGCGCAGGCTGCCGTCGAAGAGACGGGGCTCATGGCCATCGCCGACGATTCTGGCTTGGTCGTCGACGCGCTTGACGGCGAGCCGGGCGTGTATAGCGCGCGCTATGCGGGCGTGCACGGAGACGATGCCGCCAACAACGCCAAGCTTCTCGTTAACCTGGAAGGCGTGGCGGACGAGGACCGCACCGCGCGCTTTATGAGCGTCGTTGCGCTTATCGACACGGATGGTCTGGTCACCTATGGCGAGGGCGCCTGCGAGGGCGTTATCGCACACGAGGGCCGCGGCGATCACGGCTTTGGCTATGACCCGCTGTTCCTGCCGGTCGACACGCCGGGCAAGACCATGGCCGAGCTGACGGCGGACGAGAAGAACGCCATCAGCCATCGTTTCCACGCGCTCGAGCATCTGTCCGCCAAACTGACGGGCGAGGAGTAGGCCGTGCGTGCGGTGGTGCAGCGCGTACTCAACGCCGGCGTGACGGTCGACGGCGAGTGCGTGGGCAAAATTGGGCGCGGCTATCTGGTGCTGCTGGGCGTGGGCCACGGCGACACGCGCGCCGAGGCCGATAAGCTGTGGGGCAAGCTCCGCGGCTTGCGCATTAACGAGGACGAGAACGGCAAGACCAACCTGGCACTTGCCGATGTCGACGGCGAGGTTCTCGTAGTGTCGCAGTTCACGCTGTTCGCCGATTGCCGTCACGGCCGCCGCCCATCGTTTACGGATGCCGGCGCCCCCGATGTCGCCAACGAGCTCTACGAGTACTTCCTGACGCTCGTTCGTCAAGATGTCGAACACGTGGCGCATGGCATCTTTGGCGCCGATATGAAAGTCGACCTCGTCAACGACGGCCCATTCACCATCGTCCTCGATACCGACAATCTGTAAGTAGCCAAATTAGCTACTTGCGCGTGGTCGCAACAGGGTGCTATAGTATTAGAGTTTTGTCTATCTTAGGGGTATTATCCCCTTTTTGAATTGCACCTTCTGGAGGCCCTGTTCATGGAAGAGATGGAAGTCAATCACGTCGACGACATCCACGAGAAGCTGACCGATATGGTGGGCGATCGCGTCAAGGTGAAGGCCAACATGGGCCGCACCCGCGTCGTCGAGCGCATGGGCACCATCAAGAGCGTCCACCCCGCCGTCTTTATCGTCGAGGTTGACGAACGTCGCGGCCGCAAGTCGCGTCAGTCCTACCAGTATATCGATGTCCTCACCGGGCAGGTCGAGCTGTTCGACCCCGAGAGCGGTGAGCACATTTTTACCCCGCTCGGCAATCAGCTCGAGGAGCACTAACGGTGACCGATCGGTCCCTGACTCTTTCCGCGCCGGCAAAGATTAACCTCTACCTGGGGGTTCATACCGAGCGCGATGACCGCGGCTACCACAGGGTCGATTCCCTGATGGCAGCCGTCGGTCTTTCCGATTCCGTGACGGTCGCGCCGGCGCAGGCGCTGACCGTCCAGACGGTTCCGGCATCAGATTTTCCCATGCAAAAGAATACGGCGTATCGGGCTGCGGTTGCTATGGCCGAGCATTATGGTCGCGAGGCAAACATCTGCGTGACGATTGAGAAGCGCATTCCATTGTGCGCCGGCTTGGGCGGCCCCTCGACGGATGCGGCCGCGGTCATTGTCGCCTTGGCGGAGCTCTGGGGAATTGATCGCACCGACCCCGCGCTCGACGACATTGCGCGGGGTATTGGTGCTGACGTCCCGTTCTTTTTGCACGCGAGCCTTGCGTTCTACGTAGGTGGGGGAGACGTGCTGGCAACTGAGTATCCCGCGCTGCCCGCAACGCCCGTCGTGTTGGTCAAGCCGCGCGAGGCAAGCGTTTCAACAATTGAAGCCTATCGACGTTTTGACGAGGCTCCGGTGCCTGCAGACAAGCCCGGCGCGATCGCATCTGCCCTTCGCTCGGGAGACGCAGAGGCGGCCTACGCGCTCGTCCACAACAACCTGGGTGTCATTTCCGCGCAGATGGAGCCGCGGATTCAAACAGTGCTCGACTGGCTTCGTTCACAGGACGGTACCATTGCCGCAAACGTGTGCGGTTCGGGTGCCTGCTCGTTTGCTCTCTGCGATAGCGCCGCCACGGCAGCCAATCTTTCGGCAGCCGCTCATCAAAACGGCTGGTGGGCTTATGCAACGGAGCTCATTCCCAACACGGTTCGCATCGAAGTGCCAAAGAAGTAAAAATTTCTCTAGCACACGACGGAAATCTTTGTTACTATAGTCGAGCTAACGGGTTGTGGCTCAGTTTGGTAGAGCACTGCGTTCGGGACGCAGGGGTCGCTGGTTCAAATCCAGTCAACCCGACCAGAGCATGAGGAGGGACCGCTTCTTGCGGTCCCTTTTTTTAGCTATTGTTGTGATACCGCGATACCCGCGGTATACTCATTCGAGCTTGTCTCGCTGTATTGTGGAGGTCTACATGTTTGGACTGAGGGCTCCTGAGCTCATCATTATTCTCGTCGTTGTCCTGATCATCTTCGGGCCCAAGAACCTGCCGAAGCTCGGCAAGTCCCTCGGCTCTACCGTCAAGAATATCCGCGAGGGTATGGAGGGCGACGATAAGGCCGAGACCAAGCAGGCCGAGGAGGTCGTGGTCGAGCAGTCCGAGGAGGACAAGGAGATCGCTGAGCTCGAGGCCAAGCTCGCTGCTGCCAAGAAGAAGCAGGCAGAGGACAGCGACGCGGACGCAGAGTAGTCCCATCCCTTTGGGGTGAGCACCTGACCGGCTTGCCCGCAGGCTAGCCGGTCTTTTTCGTTTTGTTGACAGTTGATTGTTTGATCAGAGTTGGGGAGATATCCGTATGGACGCAAGCCAGATCGTACTGACCGCTGAGGGCCGCCAGAAGCTCGTCGAGGAGCTCGCTTGGCGTGAGGGCGATTACGCCAAGGAGATCGTCGAGGACATCAAGGAAGCCCGCGCGTTCGGCGACCTTTCGGAGAACTCCGAGTACGACGCCGCCAAGGACAAGCAGGCCCAGAACGCCGCTCGTATTGCCGAGATCCAGGCCATCCTCGCCAACGCTCAGGTTGCTGCCACCACAGGTGATCTGACCGTCTCCATCGGTTCCACCGTTTCGCTGATTGATCCCAACGGCGAGGTCATGGAAGTCACGCTCGTCGGTACCACCGAGACCAACTCGCTCGAGCACAAGATTTCCAACGAGTCTCCGGTCGGTCACGCCATCATCGGTCACGGCGAGGGCGACTCCGTCGAGGTCGTTACGCCTTCCGGCAAGACTCGCGTCTACACCATCGCCAAGATTGCACGCTAGACCACGGTCCCGCGTAAAGGTTTGTTTTCGCTCCCTGGGACCGAATCCTGGGGAGCGTTTTAGTTTGAGGAGCTAACTTATGGCAGAGAACCAGAACGCCGCAGATCAGGCATCGACGCTCAACGACGAGCGCGCCACCCGCCTGGCCAAGCGCGCCGCCCTGTTCGAGGCGGGCCAGAACCCCTATCCCGAGCACTCTGAGCTTGAGGACTACGTTGCCGATATCGAGGCTAAGTACGCCGAGCTTGCCGATGGCGAGGACACCGAGGACGTCGTGAAGATCGCCGGCCGTGTGGTCGCCAAGCGCGGTCAGGGCAAGATCATGTTCATCGTCGTACGCGATGCGACTGCCGAGATTCAGCTGTTCTGCCGCATCAACGACATGGACGAGGCTGCCTGGAATACGCTCAAGGCTCTCGACCTGGGCGACATCCTGGGCGTGACCGGCGTGGTCGTGCGCACCCAGCGCGGCCAGCTTTCCGTTGCCCCTAAGAGTGCGACCCTGCTTTCCAAGGCCGTTCGTCCGCTGCCCGAGAAGTTCCACGGTCTTTCCGACAAGGAGACCCGCTATCGCCAGCGCTATGTCGACCTGATCGCCAACGACGACGTTCGCGAGACCTTCCGTAAGCGTTCGCAGATTCTCTCCACGTTCCGTCGCTTTATGGAGTCCGACGGCTACATGGAGGTCGAGACCCCCATCTTGCAGACCATCCAGGGCGGCGCTACTGCCAAGCCGTTCATCACGCACTTCAACGCGCTCGATCAGGAGTGCTACCTGCGTATTGCCACCGAGCTGCACCTCAAGCGCTGCATTGTCGGTGGTTTTGAGCGCGTGTTCGAGATCGGCCGCATCTTCCGTAACGAGGGCATGGACCTTACCCACAACCCCGAGTTCACCACGATGGAGGCCTACCGTGCCTTCTCCGACCTCGAGGGCATGAAGGCGCTCGCCCAGGGTGTCATCAAGGCTGCCAACAAGGCCATCGGCAACCCCGAGGTCATCGAGTACCAGGGCCAGACCATCGACCTTTCTGGTGAGTGGGCCAGCCGTCCCATGACCGACATCGTCTCCGACGTGCTCGGCAAGCAGGTCACCATCGACACGCCGGTCGAGGAGCTTGCTGCCGCCGCGCGCGAGAAGGGCCTGGAGATCAAGCCCGAGTGGACTGCTGGCAAGATTATCGCCGAGATTTACGATGAGCTGGGCGAGGACACCATCGTCAACCCCACGTTCGTGTGCGATTACCCCATCGAGGTCAGCCCGCTTGCCAAGCGTTTTGAGGACGATCCGCGTCTGACCCACCGCTTTGAGCTGGTCATCGCAGGCCACGAGTACGCCAACGCATTTTCCGAGCTCAACGACCCGGTCGACCAGGCTGAGCGCTTTGCCGCCCAGATGGCCGAGAAGGCCGGCGGCGACGATGAGGCCATGGAGTATGACGAGGATTACGTGCGCGCCCTCGAGTACGGTATGCCTCCCGCGGGCGGCATCGGCATCGGCATCGACCGCGTGGTCATGCTGCTCACCAACCAGGCTTCTATCCGCGACGTGCTGCTGTTCCCGCACATGAAGCCCGAGAAGGGTTTCCAGTCCGGTGCCGCTGCCGCCAAGGCTGCCGAGGCCGGCAACGCCGCGAGCCCGTTCGTTAAGTCGCTTAAGCCCACGCTCGATTACTCCAAGATCGCCGTTGAGCCGCTGTTTGAGGAGTTCGTCGACTTCGATACCTTCTCCAAGAGCGATTTCCGCGCCGTGAAGGTCAAGGCATGCGAGGCCGTCAAGAAGTCCAAGAAGCTGCTGAACTTTACGCTCGACGACGGTACCGGTACCGACCGCACCATCCTCTCCGGTATTCACGCTTATTACGAGCCCGAGGACCTGGTCGGCAAGACCTTGCTCGCCATCACCAACCTGCCTCCGCGCAAGATGATGGGTATTCCCAGCTGCGGCATGCTGATCAGCGCTGTCCACGAGGAGGAGGGCGAGGAGCGCCTCAACCTGATCCAGCTCGACGCCTCCATCCCCGCTGGCGCAAAGATGTACTAACTAGTTACGCGGTTCTACGAACCGCGTAACGGCTCGACGCTGCGCGGGCCGCATTTGGACAATCTGACGTTCAACTTCAAGGGCGCGACCAGAAGGTCAGCGCCCTTTCGTTTCACGTCACCTTGTCTCAAATGCGGCCCGCTCGCTGACGTTGCCAATACATCGGCGTTGCCTTGGCCATCAATAGTCATTGGGGACGTTCTTAAACGACCACCCAACGGCTATTGAGCACATGGCTCGCATGGCAGCCGTCTCTTTTATGTTTCCTTTAGCCGTTGCTGCCTAGGATGGGGGTTAGTCGGTAGGAAGGGAGCGCCTGTATGGACGATGCGAGCGAGCGTGCAATCGAAGAGGACATGCTCGATCAGTTCAACTACTTTGATGATGAGGACGAGGAGCTGATCGACCGTCGCGAGCCAGCGCCGCTTGATTCCTTTGATCTGGTCGATGAAGAGGCTGATGAGGTTGAGGTCGGATCAGCGGAGCCCCCACAGCTTTCGCGCCATGATTCGTTGCTCTCAAGAGTCCCTCTGCACCACGGTGTTCGTGCCGGCGCCCTCCATATGAAAACCGACTGGTGCCAGATCGTGACGGCAGGCGATGAGCTTGCCGTCGATGCGCCGCTCACCGATAAGTCATCCATCATCTGCCGCACCGGCATGCTTATGCTGGCAAGCGGAACAGGTGCCTGGCGTGTGCGCGATACCATGAATCGTGTAGCCGCTGTACTCGGCGTCACGATTCACGTCGACCTGAGTCTCCTATCGTTTGAGTGCACCTGCATCGAAGATGGTCACTGCTTTAACGAGGTCGTCAGCCTACCCACAACGGGGGTCAATACTCATCGCATTTGGATGATGGAGAGTTTCTTAAAGGAAATCGAGATTTACGGGCGCCGGTTTACCGTGCACGAGTACCACGAGATGCTCAAGACCGTTGAAAGCTCAAAGCCCGATTACGCTCCCTGGCAACAGGGCCTTGCGGCAGCCTGTGCTTGCAGCGCCTTCGTCTTTTTGCTCGGCGGCGGCCCTATCGAGATGGCCTGTGCATTTGTGGGCGCTGGTGTTGGCAACTTTGCGCGCTCCCATATTCTCAAGCAGGGCCTTGGCCAGTTTAGCGCGCTGACGATCGGCGTTGCACTCGCTTGCGTCTCGTATCTGCTGGCATTGCTTGGCCTTGGCCAGGTCATACCGGGGGCAATGTCGCACCAAGAAGGCTATATCGGCGCCATGCTCTTTGTGATCCCCGGCTTTCCTCTCATTACGGCAGGCCTCGACATCGCTAAGCTCGACATGCGAAGCGGCATTGAGCGTCTTTCGTATGCTGTGTCGATTATTGTGATGGCGACCCTCGTAGGCTGGATGGTTGCCGAGTGTGTGGGGCTGGCGCCGGATGACTTTGCCCCGCTCGGCCTCTCACCGTTGGCTCTTACACTCTTGCGTATTGTGATGAGCTTCGTTGGCGTATTTGGCTTCTCGGTTATGTTCAACAGTCCGGTAAAGATGGCAGCGGCGGCAGGGCTCATCGGCGCCGTGTCTAATACCTTGCGCCTTACGCTCGTTGATGCGCCGACGCTGTTTCCCTTCCTGGGTCTGAGCGTGGGTATGCCTCCCGAGGCAGCAGCGTTTATCGGCGCGCTGGTATCGGGACTGCTCGCGAGCTTAGCCGAAATCAAGCTCACCTACCCACGCATCGCCCTCACGGTGCCGTCGATTGTCATTATGGTGCCGGGCTTGTATCTGTATCGCTCGATGTATTACATGTGCACCTTCGACACGGTCAATATGCTCGGCTGGTTTGTGCGTGCAGTGCTCATTGTGGCGTTTCTGCCCGTTGGCCTGGGTGTGGCGAGAACTCTCACCGACCCTCGCTGGCGCCACACCAGCTAATTGGCGCAAGTGAAACTGATCCGCATAACATGAACGTGGATAATCTCCCGTTTTTGGCCTGTTTACGGGCTCAAAACGGGAGATTATCCACGTTCATGGAATGGGTGTCCGAAAATCCACGCTCGTTGGGCCGATGCAGAAGCACCTGGCGATTCCTTTTTTGTAGACGTTGTCGCGCGGCTACGGGCAGGAAAGGTCCCAACGGTTAACATATACTCCATATGGGTAAAGAGACCAAAGCGCTGCCGCGGGGCGGCGCTTTGCGTTTGAAAAAACTAGCTCGTCTAAGAGGAACTAGCATGTTAGACCGTTTTACCGATCGCGCGCGCAAGGTCATGTCCATGGCCAAGCAAGAGGCGCTCGATCTTCATTCAAATAAGGTGGGTACCGAGCACCTGCTGCTCGCGCTTGCCAAGGAGGACGAGGGCATTGCCGCCGAGGCACTGCGTTCGCTCGACATCTCCTACGATGACATCATGGATACTCTCAAAGAGGTCCAGACCACGGTTCCCGAGCCCAGTGAGGAGACCGAGGCCGCTAAGCTCGCCTTTACGCCGCTCGTCATTAGCGTGATGGAGCGTTCATTCCGCGTGGCGCGTGAGAACAACCAGACCTACGTGTCGACCGAGCACTTGCTGATCGGCATCGTCGAAGAGGGCAACGGCATGGCCATGGACATCCTCATGCGCTTGGGTGTGTCGTCCGCCTCCATCAAAAAGGCTATCGAGAAACTCACCGCCAAGGACCAGGACAAGAAGCGTCCGCTCGCCGGCGCCGGTGCTGGTCGTCCCGGTGCGGGCCTGCCGTTCTTTAGCGGCTCGGATGCCTCGCAGCAAAAGGGGAGCGGCACCGACACGCTCAAGCAGTTCGCCACCAACCTCACGCAAAAGGCGCGCGACGGCGAGCTCGATCCCGTGATTGGCCGCGAAAAGGAAGTCCAGCGTATGATGGAGATCCTTTCGCGCCGCACCAAGAACAACCCGCTTATCCTGGGCGATCCCGGCGTGGGCAAGACGGCCATCGTCGAGGGCCTGGCGCAACAGATTGCTGCTGGCAATGTGCCCGAGAATCTTATGAACCAGAATATCTGGACGCTCGATCTGCCGGGTCTTGTCGCGGGTGCCAAGTATCGCGGTGAGTTTGAGGAGCGCCTCAAGAACGTGATCCAGGAGGCGACCGAAGCCGATGACGTCATCTTGTTTATCGACGAGATGCATACCATCATCGGTGCCGGTTCTGCCGAGGGTTCTATCGATGCGAGCTCTATGCTCAAGCCAGTGCTCGCACGCGGTGCTTTCCAGATCATCGGTGCCACCACGGCCGAGGAGTTCCGTAAGTACCTCACCAAGGATCCGGCCTTTGAGCGTCGCTTCCAGACCATCGATGTCGAGGAGCCGAGCGTCGAGGACACGGTCAAGATCCTGGCCGCGCTTAAGCCTCGCTACGAGGAGCACCACCATGTGCGCTATACGCAGGGTGCTATCGAGGCCGCCGCGAACCTTTCCAACCGCTACATCCAGGACCGCTTCCTGCCCGATAAGGCCATCGATCTCATCGACGAGGCCGGTGCCCGCGCTCGCATCGCCGCGAATCGCGCGCCCGAGCCGGTGCGCGAGGCCGAGCAGCGTATAGAGGAGCTCAAGGCCGCCGCGCAGGAGGCCACCGAGAGCGATGACATGAACAAGGCCGCCGAGATCACCGAGCAGCAGAAGGCCGCCGAGATTGAACTCGCCGAAGCCAAGGCCGCCTGGACCGCCGAGCTCGACGCCAGCCCGCTCACCATCGACGTGAGTCAGATCGCCGACATCGTGTCCGTGACCTCTGGCGTGCCGGTTTCCTCGCTCACCGAGAGCGAGAGCCGGCGCCTGCTGCAGACCGAAAGCGTGCTCAAGACGCGCATCATCGGTCAGGATGAGGCAGTCGAGGCCGTCGCCAAGGCCGTGCGCCGCAGCCGTTCGCCGCTCAAGGACCCGCGTCGCCCCGGCGGCAGCTTTATCTTCCTGGGTCCCACCGGCACGGGCAAGACCGAGCTCGCCAAGACGCTCGCCGAGTACCTCTTTGGCAGCAAGGACGCGCTCATCAGCTTCGACATGTCGGAGTTCGGCAGCGAGTTCGAGGTCTCCAAGCTCATCGGTAGCCCTCCGGGCTATGTGGGTCACGACGAGGGCGGCCAGCTCACCAAGGCCGTTCGTCGCCACCCGTACTCGGTCGTGCTGTTTGACGAAATCGAGAAGGCGCACCCCGATATCTTCAACATCCTGCTGCAGGTGCTGGAAGAGGGTCGTCTGACCGATAGCCAGGGCAAGACGGTCGACTTCCGCAACACCGTGATCATCATGACGTCCAACGTGGGCGCCCGCGAAATCGCGCAGGATGCAAGCGTTGGCTTTGGCACCACCGGCGAGCAGGGCCTCACCTCGAGTGAGATCCGCGGCCGCGCGATGGGCGAGCTCAAGCGCCTGTTCCGCCCCGAGCTGCTCAACCGCATCGACGACATCGTGGTGTTCCAGAAGCTCTCGGGCGAGAACCTGACCAAGATCGCTCACCTGCTGGTGGACGATCTGCGCCAGCGCCTGATTGCCAACGGCATGAACATCAAGCTCACCGATGCGGCCTATGACAAGATCGTGGCCGAGGGCACCGACCTCACCAACGGTGCGCGCCCGCTGCGCCGTGCTATTCAAAAGCTCATCGAGGACCCGCTGTCCGAGGAGCTTCTGGCCGGCGAGTGGGGCGAGGGCGATACCGTCCTGTGCGACGTGGCCGATGGCAAGTTTGTCTTTAGCCACGGCACGGGCGAGATCCCAGCGCCGCGTCCGGCGGGCACGCTCGGTGGCGATACCGCCCCGGCGGCACCGCACACCGGCAACGCCGCGCCCGTGAGCGGCGGCGTGACCTCGGGTCCCGGCGGCATGATGCAAGCCGGTTCCGGCGCGCTGTAGGGATTGACTATAACCTTGCATGACGGGGCGTTCCCGATGAGGGAGCGCCCCTTTTCTTGTAGAGAAGAGTTTCCGGTAACGATAAAATAATTGAATAAGATCTGCTGGATGGCAAAAGGAGTTACTATGGCGAATAGCGCTCAAAGAATTGAGATGTCGTTCGATAACATGAGAAAAATCGGAATGGTTCTTTGTGCCATGCTGGTACTTATAGCCATCGCTACTATCGCCGTCTTTGGTTCGGCATTTATTGTTGCATGCCATAGCATTTTGAATGGCGCAGTGGTAATCGAGGGGGTCGTTGAGCTTGGTGAGGGCGGCAGCATCGCGATTCCAAACTTGGCGCTATGGGCGGTTTTGCTCCTTGCAGGGGAGTTTACATTGTTAAGCATCAGCTTCGATGTCGCCCGTCGTCAATCGCCTTTTACTATTCGACATGCACGGATGATTGCCGTTATTGCTTGCCTATTTGCAATTAATGCTGTGATGGGCTCCCTGCAGATTGGCAGCGATTTAAAAATAATGATGGGCAATTGTATGTTGAGCTGTCGTATGAATTCCGCTCTCCTTCAGATTGGTGACTCAGGCATCACGTTGGATGTGGGATCCATCATTGCAATGATGGTTGCTTTCGCTTTGTCGATCTTCTGGCGCTATGGGGCGCTTTTGCAGTCCCAGTCCGATGATTTGGTCTAGGTGATTGACCATGGATTATCTCATTATTGAGGTTGAGACACTTTTGCTCAAGACCGGGAAAACAAATGCCGATCTAATAAGAGCGACTGGGCATACGCCAGCTAACATTTCTAAAATCCGTAATGCGAAAATTAAGGCTATACGCTTGAAGACATTGCTCGATATCTGTGTTGAGTTGGATTGTCAGCCGGGAGATTTGATCCGTCGCGTGAGTGAAATAGAACTTGAGGAACTTACCATCGCGCGTGCGCGGAATAAGATTTTGCAAAGACGCAATCCCGACCCCTCCGAGATATTGCCCACAGAGGTTTACGTAGTAGATCTTTCTAAGGAATAACAAAACAGAATAAGAAGACAAGAAGACAAACACGTATGCATGCAAGGCTCCTACCGCAAACGATCGGTAGGAGCCTTAATTTATTTGAAAATAGTTCTTGAAATCATAAGATTATCGTTATACGATAACGAAGTATTAAAACAGACGATAAATCGAAAGGAGGTAATTATGAACTGGGTAATCGATCCGTGTAGCAACGTGCAGGGTGGCGGTGGTGGCGCCGCAATTACCACCCGTGTTCGCGCTGTAGTTGTTTTGGCGTATATGTTCATTTCTAGCAACGCGAACGTTAATGCTGGTTAAGACAGCAGAGGGTAAGCAGCGTGGTCGATAACTGCCATCCGTCGGCCGCGCTGCCTTTTTTAATGAGGTTCATGAGACATGGGTAATGCGATTTCAATCAAGGATCTATCAAAGCGCTACGGCAAAAACTGGGCGTTGTCTGATGTTTCATTTGATATAGATGAGGGCGAAGTGTGTGCTCTCGTTGGGGAGAACGGCGCGGGGAAGAGTACGTTGATTGATATTCTTCTTGGCTTGCTTAAAGCAACGAAAGGTTCAATCAGTTTTTTCGGCGAGTCTGGGAGAGCAGGTCTGGCAAGAGCACGCAGAAAAATCGGATTTGTCCCCGACGGCTGTGGGGCATTCTTGAACTTAACCGGTCGAGAAAACTTGATCTCACGCTGTATCGAGTGGGGGCTGCCGAAAAGTGAAGTTAATCGAGTGCTCGCTGCCGTTGGCCTAGAAAATGCGGCGGATGCATCGGTAAAACAATACTCGCTCGGCATGAAGCGTCGCCTGGATATCGGAACGGCTCTTCTGGGCAACCCGCAACTACTCATCATGGATGAACCCATAAACGGGCTCGATCCAGTGGGTGTGATTGAGGTGCGTGATCTCCTGCTGTCGTTGAAGGACAAACGGGATATAACGGTGCTCATTTCAAGTCATAACTTAGATGAATTGGAGAAAGTTGCGACATCTTTTGCTTTTCTCCATCAAGGCAGACTTCTCGTTAAGGAAGAGAACTCCTACAAAGACAGAAGTCTGGAAAAGCGGTTTTTGGACTTGATCGGGGAGGCAGATAATGCAACTTCTGCGACTGATTAGATGCGAAGCGCGTCGGTTGCTCAGAAATCCAGCCTTTTTCGTGTTGTTGATCTGGGGAATTTGGATTGTTAAAGATGTCTGTAATCCAAATATGTATGGGACTTATGGAACATCTGATTTAGGGGGAGTCGGCAAACAGATTGGTTTCTTTGCAAACATCCTCGACGAGACTGACCCGGCTGGTTCGGCGGTTCGGACGGCACTATTCATGACCTACGAGTGGTTTTTCGTTCTAGTCGGATGCATTGTTATTTCCTGCGCCATGGATTATCAAAGCAGGTCTTCTGAAGTGACGTATGCAAAAGGGACGGGTGTAGCAAAGGCCGTTGTCGCAAAGTGGCTTGTTCTGACGATTGCAACTTCAACAGCGTTCAACCTGTTTTCGGGATTCACTCTCTTCAAATCTCCGCTTGGCTGCTATGTGGATGGGCGAGTGTTTCTTGATAGATACCTGCCCGTGTTGCTTTTGATTGATGCTATTTTGGCTGCATTAGTAGCTCAGTCGATGGCAGTTTTCTATTTACTTAGAAATGCACCGCTTAGCATTATGTTGGTGTTGGTCGGGACGCTGCTCGCCTCCGATGAATATACGCTGGTGGTCTTTTCCAATCACGCATCGACGCAAATTCCCTGGTGGCTCTCAGTCGGACCATACTTACGCCATCTTGGAAATCTGTGCTTTCAAGGCCTAGCCATTAATCAGATCATTCTTTTCTCTGTTATTTGCACCGTTGTTTCGTTGCAGCTCGGGGTCATGGGAATCAAAGCGAGGAGGGGGTAGAAATGCGCTGCGAAGATATGATTAAGGCTGAAGCCTATCGAGTTATGAAGAGCAAAGCGCCTCTTCTGCTGATTGCGGCAGGTTTCGTGCTCGCACTGCTTTATTCTGTGTCTTATGAACCATGGAGAGCCTACGGAACGAGCGATTGGCTTGGCGACGGTGTTATGGGCTTCTTCCCAAACCCACAATATGGTTTTGTGGGAATTCCGGGAGACCTCGTTAAAGGCGGAGCTCGCTACCTTTCCGCTGTGGCACCGCTTGCCCATTCTCTGTTCTTTCCTATTGTTGCTGTTCTCGTCATCGGCTATGCGTTTCGAACTCCGATAACGGGATCTCAATGGCTTGTTTCCTATGCAAGGGGAATGAAAACAGTACAGTTGTTGGTTGCAAGGACTCTTGTCTCGATTGTCACGCTTGTCGGTGGTTTTGTTCTCTTTTCGATACTCGTTGGTGTGGTCCAAAGCGCGAGTGGCATAGGAATGACGATGGATATGATCGGAGAGTTTCTTCTTCGACTGTCTCTTGCTGCCTTGATTTGCACAACGTTATGCCTGCTGCTCGTCCTGGCCATCTCGCTCTTTGGAAATGGCGCGTTTGTTCTATCGTTCATCATCCTGCTGCTTTATTTGGGGTACGGGAATCCAAATATGCCACTGCACTTGACATGGCTGGCGACCCTTGCGTCTCCGCGACCAATTCAATTCATCGTGCCGGGGACGTTGCTGTTTGTAGCGCTGGCAACAGTCGTTCCCATTGTCATCCTCGGACTTTGTTGGGCTATCAAGGGTGCTATCAGAAAACGGAGCATATAAATGAAAGAGTCTGAATTTAACGTTATTGAAGAGAATGATGTGAACGGTATCACTATCTACAATACCCAGTCTGGTGGCGTTCTCGACCTTGACGCTGCGCACACGAATGAGCTGAATTTATATCGCAAGGGTGCCGCCGCCTTGGATGGTGATTTCGAAGAGGCCCTTAAGATGGGTGGCATGTTGGTAGATGACGATGTTGACGAGCGGCGAATGTTGATGCTTGAGAGCTTGTCGGCAAGGTTTGCAAATGACTATTTAGGACTGACGATTGCTCCAACGCTGGCATGCAATTTTAGGTGTCCCTACTGCTATGAAAAAGGCTGCTCGCACCCCACTATGTCAGAAGAGACAATGACGGATATCGCAGAATTCGTGCGTTCCGGCTATTCCGGGATCAACGATCTTCACGTTGACTGGTATGGAGGCGAACCCCTACTCTGTGTGGACATGATCGAGCGACTGACAAAAGAACTGAGAGGGGCGATTAGGCAAGGCGCTACTTATTCTGCCGGAATGGTAACGAACGGATATCTCCTGACGCGAGAAATTGCTCAGAAGCTTGCTGATTGTCAGATCGGTTCGGTTCAAATCACTATTGATGGCTCAAAGAGGGATCATGATTCGCGGAGGGTCCCGGCCGACGGTCGTCCGACATATGATGCCATTATCGACAATATAATCTCATGTGCCGATGTTCTTCAGATTACCATTCGCGTGAATGTCGATGAGTCCAATAGCAAAGAGGTCGATGCGTTGATTGACGAGCTTGACGCTAAAGGGCTTCGCGGTAAAGTCGCGATTTATCTTGCTGCGGTCGACAATGTTAACGATACTTGCTCAAATGACATTCATTGTTTTTCTCAGCGTGGATTCTCTCAAGTTGAAACGTTCTTTATGGATAAAGCTAGCGAGCGCGGATTCAACGTTATTCCGTTTACGCCGTATGAACCAGGCGTCTGCTGTGCGGTTTCCCTTAATTCGTTTGTCATCGATCCGCTTGGTAGACTTTTTAAATGTTGGGATGAGGTTGGCAAGGGCGAGTGCGCCGTTGGAAATGTTCGAGAAGGTGTGAAAGCTAATTCGAACTATTTGAAATGGATGGAGTATTTACCAAACGACCCAGTATGTGGCGAGTGTGTAATGTTTCCGGCTTGTATGGGCGGATGTCCCCACGCCGCGATGGAGGGCCAGAGAAAATGCGCGAGCGTTAAATTCAATGCCAGGCAGAGAATGCGGTTGGCTTGTAATTATCAATATTCGCATGAGGCAAATCACGATGTTTAGATTTTGGAAGATATATCTCCTCCATAAGCCAAGGCTTTATGTCTATCTGCTTCTCGATGTCTTGTCTCAGCTGTGCAGCCTTGCTGAACCATATTTGTTGGGACTGACTGTAAATGTGCTGGCGACAAAAAATGTCCTCGGTATTAGTTTGCGGACGCTAGCCTTATGTATTTTCGCGATTGGCGTGGTCGCCATTGTGGGGTCGGTGTTGGCCTATTGGACTTCCCTAATCTATGTCGACCTTCAAGCGCATGCGGGATATCAACTTAACGCTGACACACTTGAACACGTCAAGCGTTTGCCCCGGAAGTTTTTCATCGGATTTGATGCGGGCTATTATAATCAGCAAATCAATCACGATTCAAACGACCTCATAATATTCGGAATAACATCAGCGTCAAATATTATTGGCGGTGTTGCAACGATTATCTGTTCCTTGATTATGTTGATGAATATAAACATTGCGATGGCGATTGCCTGTCTAGCCTGCATCGTTACGGGGGCAGTAGTTTATCGATTGTTTAGCGGGCTGCTGTTCAATCGAGGCTTTGAGTTTCAAGAAAAGACTGCTGCTTTCTATGGGACTCTCCAGAGCCAGCTGGAGAGCGTCTCCTTTCTTCGTCGCCATTCATTATTCGATTTCTATTCCTTGAGGCTGCAGAAGGCTTTCGATGGTCTTTATCCGGCTATATTGGCTAACCAAAAAGCCGGATCACGGTTCGAACTTGCGAATCAGTTGATTTTTTCCTTTGCGCAGTTCTGTTTGCTCGCGATTGGAGGCTGTGAGATTGTCGCAGGTAAAATGCCGGTTGGTTTTCTGCTGACGGCATTGAGCTATTATTCGAGCGCCAATTCTGCTCTGGTGAACTTGCTTTCTTGGGGCAAAAGCTACCAAGCGAGCAAGGTGAGCGCCCAACGCCTTGAGCGCCTTTGGGCAATGGATGAAGAGGCGAACGGTTCTGTCCGCATTGGTTCTCCTGTTTCACTTGTGTGCAAGGGCCTGTCGATTTGTCGCCCTGATACCGATCGAATCATAGATTATCCAGAGCTCATCTCGCTTAATCGAGGAGTCTTATACGGCGTGTCGGGCGCAAACGGAAGCGGGAAAAGCACGCTTCTCGATGGCATAGCTGGTCTATATCCCGATGATTGCGTTGGGACTATTGCTTATGACGAGGTTGATTTGAGCCAGATTGATTCTATTAATCTACGCTCGTATGTCGTTGGTATTGCCGAGCAAGAACCTGATATCGTTAACGGAACACTCAGAGAGAATCTGACGCTACTCGCGGGCGATAATTGTCCAATTCTTGAAGTCGGGCGACTTGTAGACCAGTTTGGTCTGACCAAACTGGTCTCAACACTTCCCAATGGTCTTGATGGGGTGCTGGACGAGCAAAACCATAATATATCGGGTGGTGAGAAGCAGAAGATTGCGATTATTCGTGTATTGCTCAAGGACTCGCCCGTCATGTTATTCGATGAACCGACGTCGGCGCTTGACGGAGCGAGTAGGTCAGCGTTCATTGATATTCTGCAACAGAAGAAAGAAGATCATATAGTGGTTGTTGTCTCGCATGATCCCGAGTTGCTTGAGGCTTGCGACGAAGTGATTGAACTGTAAAAGCTTGTGCATGGCGCTTCGTAGCGGGGCTCATTGCCTGTGGATAGCGAATTGCAGCTGATGTGGGCAGTTATCCCAAACATGTATCAGCTTATTTCATTGACTAATCCCACAACGGCAAAACCGGTCAAACGAACGCTTCAGTACTGAGGCGTCTGTCTGTCTGACAAATTGCTATACTTAATTAATGAAAGCGTATAGCAAAAGGAGCCAACATGTCTATGTCGATACTAGACTCACGGCCAGTTCAGATGAACGTGCGTATAGATCGCCAGCTCAAAGAGGCGGGAGACGCCGTCCTGACTCATATTGGCATGACGCCGTCACAAGCCGTTCGGACACTTTGGGAGTATCTGGTCGTTAACGGACGCATGCCCTCGAAGGGAGACGCGGCGGCTCCGGTTTCTGACGGAGTGGAGCCCCGGCGCATGGAGTCAAGGGCCGCGCAAGGCAGCCATATCGTTCGCGATTCGTGCCTCAAATACGGCATCCCCATCCCTGAGTTCTCGGGAGACTATGACGACCTCTATGAGGAGGCCATGGCGGAGCGCTATCCCGAGTGGGTGGAACTATGAGCACAGAAGGCGTCCTCAAGCTGTTAATCGATACCAAAGTATGGATGGATTATTTTTCTGGCAGGTCCGACCGTACGGCAAATGTCGTCCATCTGATCGAGATTGCCGACGCCTCGGAGCGGATTGCCCTGTTTGCCTCGTCGCTTTCGGTCAAAGACGTGTCATATCTTGTCTCGGCGGCAATCAAGCAGGAGTGCCGAAGAAAGACTGGCTCACTGAGCGCTAACGCCATTGCGGCGGCAGACGAAACGGCCTGGGCATGCGTTCGACAGATGCGCGAGCTAGCCATCATCGCCCCGGTCGGTGCAGACGAGGTCTTCGACTCCTTTGTGTTCAAGTACCACCACAATGACTTTGAGGACGACCTGATGCTGGGCGTCGCCAATCGCATTGATGCCGATTACGTCGTGACGGGGGATAAAGACCTTATCAAACATACCAATGGCGTATGCATTGACGTTTACCAAGCTCTGAAATTGGTCGGAGAGGGCAAAGGATCCTCGGCATGATACATCTGACCTGCTTTATCTTGATAAAGTGGCGTTTCCCCGCCGTTAGCCGATGATGCAAGGGCGCTCGGCGTTTTCGACTGGTTTATGCACGCAAAGTCTGGGAATATACAAGTCGCATGTCTTACTGTCTAACCAGTTGCGCCAAGGAGGCACCATGGACTACAAGATTACCGGCTACGAGCCCGCCCAGCTGTTCCATTTCTTTGAAGAGGTCAGCGCGATTCCCCGTGGGTCTGGCAACGAGAAGGGCATCAGCGATTTCCTGGTCGCGTTTGCCAAGGAGCGCGGTCTCGATGTGTACCAGGACGAGGTCTACAACGTCATCATTCGCAAGCCCGCTTCTGCCGGCGCCGAGAATGCTCCGACCGTGATGCTGCAGGGTCACATCGACATGGTGTGCGACAAGCTGGGTTCCGTCGAGCACGACTTTACGACCGACGGTATCGACCTGGTCGTCAAGGACGGCGTCCTCACCGCTAACGGCACCACCCTGGGCGCCGACAACGGTATCGCCGTCGCTCTGATGCTCACTGTTCTCGATGACGATTCGATCGTTCACCCCGCCCTCGAGTGCGTATTCACCACCGACGAGGAGACTGGCCTGGTCGGCGCCGAGACGCTCGACAAGTCCCAGATTAGCGCCCGCACCATGATTAACCTTGACTCCGAGGAAGAGGGCGTTGCCACCGTCAGCTGCGCCGGCGGCGTCGTCGTTACCTACACCTGCCCCATCGCGCGCGAGCACAAGACCGGTAGCACCCTCACGCTCGACATCTCCGGCCTGCTGGGCGGCCACTCCGGCAGCGATATCAACCTGGAGCGCGGCAACGGCAACCTCATCATGGCCCGCATCATCGACCGCCTGATGGTTGCCGGCGAGCCCGCCATCGTGAGCTTTAACGGCGGCACCAAGGACAACGCCATCAACCGTGAGTGCAAGGCTGTTCTGGTCTATGCCGACCACGCTGCCGCCGAGGCCGCGGCCCAGATCGCAAAGGACATCATCGCCGACGTCACTGCCGAGCTCGAGGTCTTCGACCCCGGCTTTACCTGCACCGTCGAGATTGCCGACGACGCCGAGGTCGAGGCCATGGACCAGAAGTCCGCGCTTGCCCTCATCCGCGCCCTGCGTCTTGCCCCTAACGGCGTGATTCGCCGCAACGTCGCCACCGACGGCTCCGTCGAGGTTTCCTCCAACATCGGTGTGGTTGCCACCTCTGACGACGAGGTTAAGATCATGCTTTCCCCGCGCTCCTCGATCACCTCGCTGCAGAACGAGTTCAAGGATCGTTTGCAGACGCTTGCCGATGTCCTGGGCTTCGACGCCAAGTTTGAGTTCGAGTATCCCGGCTGGAGCTATGCCGAGCATTCGCCGGTCCGCGACGTCTTTGTCGAGAGCTATCGCGAGCTCTTTGGCTCCGAGCTGCGCATCGAGTCCATTCACGCCGGCCTTGAGTGCGGCCTGTTTGCCGAGGCCCTGCACGGCCTGGACGCCATCGCCGTGGGCCCGACGCTCTCCGATGTCCACACCCCGGACGAGAGCATGGAGCTCGCTTCTGCCGAGCGCTTCTACGAGCTGCTCATCGACGTGCTCAAGCGCCTCGCCGCGTAAAGGTTGCGCTAGCAGCAGTCCGAGCCACGTGCTAGCGGATTGCAAATGACATTACGAGAGGGGGTACCCGGTCTTTTGCGACAGGTGTCCCCTCTCTTCTTTTAAGAAATGGGAAATTGATTGGCGTCTAGCCCATATCCGCCCTGATGAGGTCGAGGGTTCGCTGGCAGTTTTCGCGGACGGGGCCGAGCATATGATCGCGCAGGTCCGCCATGCCGGGCAGGTCGGCGTATTCGTCCATGACCTCTTCCATGCAAATGGGTACCTCGTAGGCGAGGTCCATCATGGTCGCAAAGCAAAACTTCTCGGATAGCCCGGCATCGGTGAGCGCCGTCTCCAGCGCGGGGTCGCCCATACCGTGGTATCGGCGGATAGCACCTGGACCGATGCGCCCCACACGATTTTCGCCGCCAACGCTCATAGCAAGGCGTGCCCGACGTCGCATGCTCTCATACGCCAAGCCCGATGCGACATCGTACATGGGTGCGAGTGCCGCGTTTGTGCCTTTGCCTAGGATGAGCGAGTAGTTTTTAGCGTGTGCGTCAGGCGCTCCGATAATGGCGTTATAGAACAACATATAGGTAAAAAGCACAAGATTCATGTGGTGGGGGACTGTGTTAATCAGTCGTTCTTGGATGTCTCGTGTAGTCGGTCCTCCGTCGGCGGTGTATTTCTGGCTTGGCAATACACCGAGCGCCTGGCAAAAGTCCTCCTGATGCAGCCTTTCGATACTTCCGCTGTTATTGACCATTCTGTCGTACCGTTCAACGACGAGTGCGGCTTCGTCTTCAAATGTGCAATAGGAGACGTTGGCAGTTGGAATGCCAACACGCCGAGCCGTTTTCATGCAGACGAATTCGTTTAAGGCCTGATGTTTGAACCCGACGACACCATTTTTGAAGATATGGGTAGTGGGGGATGACCCTAGACATTCGTACCATTGGCCATCATGCCAAGCTAGTGCAAATTTGCCTTGGTTGCCGCCCAGGGACCAGCTTTCGTTGGAGCCCATCCATGTCTCTCTTTCGTCATCGCGAATTGCTTTAAGCTTGTGAGCGATTTGAGAATTGGTAAGCGGGCGGTATGCGGAGACCCTGCCACGGACGGCGTCTAATTGATCGGCTCGACAAAACTGAACGGCCCCCGCGCAGTCAAGACCGATATGGCACAAGAGGGCGACGGGGTTGTTAGATGCAACATCATGCTCGGTGGCAATGGCGCGACGCTGCTCTTGACTGTCGGGCAAAAGGCCAAATAGGAACGGGCGGACGATGTTATGGCCATACGTGCGATTGGAAAGCGGCATTGTTAGCGATAGCGGTGCCCCGCGATAGGTTGGGGCGTATACAAAGCTGCAGAGTCCATGCTCGTCTTGCCGGAGAGTGCCTGCGATTTCGCCACAAATGAGGGTCGCAAGCTCCATTTCTGCCATTTATTTCACAACCTTACAGCCAAAGGAGAGGTCTGAAGTGTCGGTAAGGCCTTGCTCGGCTGCGATTTGGGCCAGCAAGGCACCATAGGAAGATGGCGCTCCTTGTCGAGCGGGTCGTCTGCCTACGCTTGGCTTTGGCAGGGCATTCGAGTTCGCGATAGGGAGGTCCGCTATCGTCGTTGAATGTTCGGAGGGCGATGCGATGGAGTCGTTATCGCTTTGCGCAAAGAGGCCTATGCCGAGTGCGTTAAAGACAGTCAGCAACTTGTCGAGCCGAATACCCGTGGCGTCTCCTAGCTCGAGCGATGCGAGCAGGCGCTCCGAAACACCGGCTTTTTTAGCGAGGGCGGCACGGGTGAGACCCTGAGCCTCGCGTGCCTGACGCACATAGATGCCAGCTTGCCGCGGTGTGGTGATGGGAAGGGTATCCATGGCGATCTCCTAACGTGCAGACTTTTGCATATCAGTATGACATGCAAAAGCCTGCACGAAAAGGTATTATGCAAAACTCTGCATGAGGCCTCTACATTGACGTTGAGCTTATGAGAGGCGTTTTTTATATCGCGAGAATCCCCAGATGCTCAAGCAAGATCTTAAGTCCGATGAGGATGAGCACGATGCCGCCCACGATGGTGGCAGGTTTTTCGTAGCGCGCGCCAAAGGTGTGGCCGATCGCTACGCCGGCGACGGAGAAGATAAACGTTGTGACACCGATAAGCGATACAGCGGGAACGATGTCGACCGAAAGCGCGGCGAACGAGATGCCCACGGCCAGGGCGTCGATTGAGGTGGCGATGGCAAGGATTAGGTACTCGCCCAGGTCAATCCTCTCGGCATCCTTGCCGTCGCCTTCATCCTCGTCCTCGGTAAAAGCCTCCCACAGCATTTTGCCGCCGATGAAGGCCAAAAGGATAAAGGCGATCCAATGGTCGATGGGTCCGATGATGCCCATGAATTGACTGCCGAGCGCCCATCCGATTACGGGCATGCCGGCCTGAAAGCCGCCAAAGAACAGGCCGAGCACCACAGCGACTTTAAGGTTGATCTTCTTCATGCCAAGGCCCTTGCAGATGGATACGGCAAAGGCATCCATCGAAAGGCCAACGGCGAGCAGTACGAGCTCTGCGAGTCCCATAGTCTGGCTCCCTCTCTGCGGGCGGGCCCGCGTGTACCTCTTGGGGGAGTAACAAAAAAGACCCGTGGCGTACGCGTTGCGCGCACAGCCACGAGTCTCGTTCATTAAGGCAAGCCAGGCCGCATCGGCCAGTGTGTTGACTTGCCGCGCCACCGGAGGCGAACCCGATCACGCGACTACTCCCTCATTTATGCGAATCCCGATGCTACCACATAAGCAGCTCATTTGGATTGGGGCTCTCAGCTGTGTTCGCTCATTCTGTAAGCATCGGATTTTGCGGGCGTCACAGAGTCAAACCGTGAGAAACTTATTGACGTTTATGGAGCGTATACGATGGGAGCGATGCCTTGGATAAGAACGAGCTGCAAAAGCGTATGGAACAGGCCATCCGCCTGACGGCACCTGGCCAGCCGATCCGCACCGCCCTCGACATGATCATCGCCGGTCACCTGGGCGCTCTTATTTGCGTCGGCGACACCGAAAACGTGCTCGCTGCTGGTAACGACGGCTTCCCGCTCAACATTTCGTTTACCTCGAACCGCCTGTTCGAGCTTTCCAAGATGGACGGCGCCATCGTCATCGACGGCGACCTTACCCAGATCCTGCGCGCCAACTTCCACCTCAATCCCGATCCCTCGCTTGCCACGAGTGAGACGGGCATGCGTCACCGCACCGCCGCCCGCATGTCGGTGCTCACGGATGCCATCGTGATCTCGGTCTCGGCCCGTCGTGCCGTCGTCAACGTGTACGTCCACGGTAAGAGCTACGAGATCCAGCCCGTCACCACCATCATGAGCTCGGTCAACCAGCTCGTCGCCACGCTCCAGACTACTCGTCAGTCGCTCGACCGCTCCCTGCTGCGCCTGACGGCCCTCGAGCTCGACGACTACGTTACGCTCGCCGACATTACCGGGATTTTCTCGAGCTTCGAGATCATGCAGCAGGCAAAGACCGAACTTAAGGATTGCATTGTCAAGCTGGGCAACCAGGGCAAGCTCGTGCAGATGCAGCTCGAGCAGCTCGCCGGCTCCAGCATGGATACCGAGTACGACCTGATGATTCGCGACTATGCGAGCGATTCCTCCGAGGCCAATGCCGAAAAGATCCGCGCCAACCTGAGCCGTATGACGCCCAAGGACTTGTCCGACCCGCAGCATGTGGCGGCGGTTCTGGGTTACGACGACCTGGACGAGGACTCCGTCATGACGCCACTGGGCCTGCGCACGCTTTCGCGCGTGTCCGTCGTGCGCGACGGCGTGGCCGAGAAGATCGTCGACGAGTACGGCTCGTTGCAGGAGCTCATGGACGACATCAGCGAGGATCCGGAGCGCCTGGGCGACTTTGGCGTCAACAACCCTGCCATTCTTGCGGACTCGCTGTACCGCATGAAGGGCACCAAACAGGGGAACGCATAATGGCGCCCGTATGCGCCGTGGTCGTTGCCGGCGGCAGCGGCCAGCGCTTTGGAAATCCCGGCGGCAAGCAGCTCGTTAACGTGGCGGGCCGTCCGCTCATGAGCTGGTCCATCCGCGCGTTTGATCGTAGCGACAAGGTCGGCCACATCGTGGTGGTGTGTCCTGCCGAGCGCCGTGCCGAGATGCGCCGCCTGGCCATCGATCCGTTTGACTATGACACGCCCATCAGCTTCGCCGATGCCGGCGATACCCGTCAGGATTCCACCCGTGCCGGCGTGCATGCGGTTCCGGCGGGTTTCGAATATGTCGCCATCCACGACGGCGCCCGTCCGCTCATCACGACAGAGGCCATCGATCATGCGATCGACGTGCTTGTGGGCGACCGCTCGCTCGACGGTGTCGTATGCGGTCAGCCCGCGATCGACACGCTCAAGATCGTCGACGGCGACAATATCGTCGAGACGCCGCCGCGTGAGCTCTACTGGGCCGCGCAGACACCGCAGATCTTTAGCGTCGACGCCATGAAGCGCGCCCACACCGCAGCTATCGCCGAGGGCTTTATCGGTACCGATGATTCGTCGCTGGTCGAGCGCATGGGTGGGCGCGTCCGCTGCGTCCAGAGCCCGCGCGACAACCTTAAGGTGACGGTGCCCGAGGACCTGCGTCCCGTAACCGCGATTCTGCTCGGTCGCATGGCCGAGGGAGAGGACCTTCCCCATGTTCAGTAACCTGCGCATTGGCCATGGCTACGACGTTCACCGTCTGGTGGAGGGGCGTCGATGTATCATCGGCGGTGTCGACATTCCCTACGAGCGCGGCCTGCTGGGCCACTCGGATGCCGATGTGCTCGCGCACGCCTTGGCCGACGCTATTCTGGGAGCCTGCCGCGGGGGAGACATCGGCAAGCTATTCCCCGACACCGATCCCGCCTACGAGGGTGCCGATTCGATGGTGCTGCTCGCTCGCGTGATGGACTATGTGCGCGAGCTGGGCTTTGAGTTTGTCGATGCCGATTGCACCATTGCCTGTCAGCAACCTAAGATCACCCCGCACCGCGATGCCATGCGCGCCAACCTTGCCCATGCCCTGGGCGTTGACGTCGAAAACGTGGGCGTCGCCGCCACTACGACCGAAAAGCTCGGTTGGGAAGGCCAGGGCGAGGGAATAGGCGCCTGGGCCGTCTGCCTGCTACAGAAAACCGTTAAGGAGTAACGAATGCGTATCTACAACAGCGCTACCCATAAAAAGGAAGAGTTCCAGCCCATCGAGTCCGGCAAGGTCCGCATGTACGTGTGCGGCCCCACGGTCTACGACAACATCCACATCGGCAATGCCCGCACGTTCATCAGCTTTGACGTGATTCGTCGCTGGCTCATCGCGAGCGGCTACGAGGTCACGTTTGCCCAGAACCTCACCGATGTCGATGACAAGATCATCAAGCGCGCCAACGAGCAGGGCCGCACTGCCGCCGAGGTCGCGACGGAGTTCTCGGACAAGTTCATCGGCGTCATGCGCGCCGCCAACGTGCTCGATCCCGATGTGCGCCCCCGCGCCACCAAGGAGATCGGCCCCATGATCGCCATGATCAAGACGCTTATCGAGCAGGGCCACGCTTACGCAGCCGATAACGGCGATGTGTACTTTGCCGTGCGCAGCGATCCCAACTATGGTCAGGTCTCGGGCCGCAACATCGACGACCTTATGGTTGGCGCGCGCATCGAGGAGAACGAGGACAAGAACGACCCGCTCGACTTTGCCCTGTGGAAGGCCGCCAAGCCCGGCGAGCCCAGCTGGCCGAGCCCCTGGGGCGAGGGCCGTCCCGGTTGGCACACCGAGTGCGCCGCCATGGTGCATCGCTACCTGGGCACCCCGATCGACATCCACGGCGGCGGCTCCGACCTTGCCTTCCCGCATCACGAGAACGAGTGCGCCCAGGCCACCTGCGCCTGGCACCAGGGCTTCTCCAACACCTGGATGCACACGGGCATGCTGCTGGTCGACGGCGAGAAGATGTCCAAGTCGCTCGGAAACTTCTTTACGCTGGCCGAGGTCCTCGAGCAGCACTCCGCTGCTGCCCTGCGCCTGCTGATGCTGCAGACGAGCTATCGCTCGCCGCTCGACTTTTCTTGGGAGCGCCTGGAGGGTGCCGAGAACTCGCTCACGCGTATCGCCGGTACGGTCGAGAACCTGCGCTGGGCCGCGAACCATGCGACGGCCGACGCCGATGAGGCAGCATCCGAGGCGTTTGCCTCCAAGGCCGCCGAGACCCGTGCCACCTTTAAGGAGTGCATGGACGACGACTTTAACACCGCCGGCGCCATGGGCGCCGTCTTTGGCTTTGTGACCGAGTGCAACCAGTACCTGGAGCAGGCGGGCGACGCTGCCGACAAGGCCGCCGCGCTTGCCGCCGCCGATACGCTGGTCGAGCTGCTCGACACATTTGGCGTTGAGCTTCCCGAGCCCAAGGTCGAGCTGCCGCTGGGCCTGCTGGGCGTTGCCGCCGGCCTAGTCGCCTACACGGGTGACGACGTGGACGAGGCCGCTGCCAAGATTCTCGAGGCCCGCGCCGAGGCCCGCGCCGCCAAGAACTGGGATCTGGCCGACGCCATCCGCGACCAGCTCAAGGACCTCGGGCTGACGATCGAGGATACTGCCGCTGGCACCCGTATTAAGAGTCTCTAGTATTTGTCGACCGTTCGAGGTGCGGCAGATTGCCTTGAAAGAGGAGGGCATAGACCTGGTGGTCATGCCCGACGATTGAAAGGCAAGGTGCCGTGGCTCGGACGGTCGATTCTTGTTCGTTATCTATTTAAGGAGGCCGTTATATGGCCGACAATCGCAAGCGTGCATCGCGTGGGGGCAAGCAGGCTGCTTCTGGCTCGCGTCCGATTCGCCGCAACGACCGCGCTGCCGCTCCCAAGGGCCAGCGCGAGCGTAGCCGCGATAACGTCCAGGTTCCCAAGGGCGAGTTTATCGAAGGTCGTCGTGCTGCCGCCGAGGCGCTGCGCACCGGTTTTCCCGTCAAGTGCGCGCTCATTGCCGAGGGCGGGGAGCGCGATGCCGCTCTGTCTCGTCTGGTCGACGACCTCAACGCCGCGGGCGTCCGCATTAAGTATGTGCAGCGCGCGCAGCTCGACGCACTGTCGAGCCATGGCGCTCACCAGGGCATCGCGCTCGAGGTTGGCAACTTCCCCTATGCCGATGTCGCCGATATTCTCGACCGCGCGGGCGACAGTCCGGCGCTCGTCATCGTGCTCGACCATGTGACCGATGACGGTAACTTTGGCGCCATCGTGCGCTCTGCCGAGGTCGTGGGCGCCGCGGGCGTCATCATCGCCAACAAGCGTGCCGCCGGCGTGACCGTGGGCAGCTACAAGACTTCAGCCGGCGCCGTCATGCATCTGCCTATCGCGCAGGTGCCCAACATCGCCCGTGCGCTCGACGATCTTAAGGCCGCTGGCTTTTGGGTGGGCGGCGCTTCCGAGCACGCCGAGGGCAGCTGCTGGGATGCTCCCTTCGAGGGCCGCGTGGCGCTCGTCATGGGCTCCGAGGGTGATGGCATCTCGCGTCTGGTGCTCGAGAAATGCGACTTTTTAACCAAGCTTCCCCAGCGCGGCATGACCGAGAGCCTCAACGTTGCCCAGGCGACCACGGCGCTGTGCTTTGAGTGGCTGCGTCGCAACGCCGGCGAGCTCATGGGGGAGGAGTAGCGCATGTCCAAGAAGAACCGCGCCAAGTCCAAGGCCAAGCGCTTTGGCGAGGGCTCGGCCAAGCCGATTGTTTCGGCCGCGACCTATGGCGTGGGCGGCAATGCGTTTGCGCAGGCCATCGCCGATCCGGTCTCGACGGTGCACTCCAACAAGCCCGAGCTGCTTGTGGTTGACGGTTACAACGTGATCCACTGCACGCCGCGCTACGAAAAGCTCGTGTACGACCATTCCGACGATCCATATTCCAGCGACGTTCACGATATGGCGCGCACCGCCCTCATCAACGACGTCGCCGCCTTTGCCCAGGGCCGCTACGAGGCCGTGATCGTGTTCGACGGTGCGGGCAATATCTCCAGCGAGCGCCCCAACCTGCCGGCCCGTGGCGTGCGCATCGAGTTTTCGCCGACGGGTGTCTCTGCCGATACCGTGGTGCAGAAGCTCTGCATTGAGGCGCGCGAGGAAGGTCGCGCGTGCTCCGTGGTGTCGAGCGACGGCACGATCCAGGCCGTCGTCATGGGCAAGGGAGTCACGCGCATCTCGAGCCGCATGCTGGTGGACGAGATCAAGCAGATCGATAACGACGTTCACGAGGCAGAGGAAGCTCCGCAGATCAAGATGACCCTGGGCAGCCGCCTGAGCCCCGATGCCCTGGCAAAGCTCAAGGCCCTCCGCGGGAGGTAGGGGAGCTGACGGTGCGACGCTGTCTCGCTAACTCCATTCAGCGATGTCGATCATTCTACGGAGGCGCCATGTAAGTGCCTCTTTTAGATATGGCAGCCTTGCCGTGAGCGCGTCGTTTCTGGACAGAATCTCGAGTGCCTCGTCAACGAAGCCTTCGAGTTTGTCGCCGTCAAACCAGCTCATATCCTCAACAAGCAGCATTTGTTTCGCGGGGCTTGAATGAAACTGCGCGCTGGTAAAACTGTGCTCTCCTGCCCGAAGCTCCTCAAGAGAAATGTTGCACCAGAGCGATGAGCCCGAATCGAAGATGGGGGCAGGTCTGCAGGTTAGCGTGTTGACGTTTCGTACAAGGCCAAAGTTACGCCAATGGCGGTCATAGTTGGCGATGATGTCGTCGCATACAATCATGCGGTCAAGGGCATCCTTGACGCCTGTCACCCCGAGCTCTTCGCAGTTTGCTACATATCGCTCGTAGTCGGTTAGCCGGTCGTCCGCATTTGCGTGCTGGTTTACATAGAACGCAGGGACATATTCTTCTTCGTCAGTTAAGAAGACATCGCATGTGCTCAGGGCAGAAGTACCTGCGCCTTCGAGCGAATAGGGTACATAATCGCAAGCGTTTAGGATGCGACGGTGAAGTGCAGTCGCCACCAGCTCGTTATAAGGTTCCTGGTTTAGATGTGCACCTGCTTTGTGGAGGATTCGACGGTCACCCTCGCACGTCCAATACTTTTGAAGATTGCCGTCCGAGGTGTTGTCGGGCTTTGCAGCAGCTGCCTTACCCTCTGGGGCGAAGGGCGCGATGGACAGAGAGACGTCGTCAAAAGCATTATTGAAGAAGTTAATATCTTTCCACGCGAGACCGGAGCCTTGGGGTCTAATCCAATACTGGTCGGATAAGGAGAGGCCAAGATTTCGCTGTACGAGTTCATCGGGAACATCAACTGCGGCTTCTGCAAGCAGGGAGGCTAGCCCAATGCGTGCGAGCGGGATACCGCGGCCGCGCCACCAGATGCGGAAGGAGTCGAGCGATACAGGTTTGCTGGGAGTAAAAACTCCAATAGGGGCGTGGGCACGATCGACGTCGGCGCCGATGTGGGTGAAGTCTTTCCGTGATCTGCTGTAGACCAGCTGGGCCACTTCGTGCGTGCGGTTCATGAGGGTAAATGCGATTTCGCTTTTCCCATGCCCGCGACGAGGCCGTCCCCCTCTTTTGGTTGCGGAGCGGAGTCGCGTGTCTACGCTGTCTTTGTCGATAAGCCACACGCCAGAAGCCTTGCGGGCGGTCAGCGCGCCGTTCTTAATGAGCTCCTGCACCCTGCGCGGGGTGATGCCGAGCAGCTCGGCTGCTTCCTTTGTAGTTAACATCGCGAAACCCTTCGCCAGAACGAATAGTTTTTCTATTCCATTGTAATTAAAACTATTCGTTCTGACGAATAGTTTTGAGATGTGATCGGTCGAAGGGTCTGTTGCGCCCCGTCCGTAATTCCTTTATTCTTAACTGGCTTCGCGCGAAAGCGCCAAGCGTGCCAGTGTGGCGCAACGGTAGCGCAACTGATTTGTAATCAGTGGGTTGCAGGTTCGATTCCTGTCACTGGCTCCATGAGAGTTTCGGGCTCTGTTCCCTTGTGGAGCAGAGCCCGTTTCTTATTTTGGTGAGTTATCGGGCTCGACGTCCGTCTCGTTCCCCAATTTGTCTCAATCTATAACGCCAAGACGGCTTAATCGTTTCTAGCTGTTACAGATCGAGACGAAAGGTCGAGGATCGGTCCATTTATCTTGATCTGTAACAGACAGGAGAGGGATATCGGTCTAGGTGTTACAGATTGAGATGAAAGTCGCACGCCAATCCCCATACTTGTGGTACCGCGCTGACCGAATAATTGACATCCCCGCAAGGCGTTTTGCATGTCTCGGTTTAGACTGATAGCTTAAGTGCCGATAAGGCTCGACAGCGATGCAAGAAGCGGCGCCGAGCATTTTGTTCCCAGACGCTGCATTCGAAAGGCGTTTTATGAACCTGAAGAGCTTTGATAACCAAAACGAGCTGCTTAAAGATGGTCTTATTGAAGCAATCAATAACGGTGACCGTATTTCGGTTGCCGCGGCACTGTTCTCGATTTATGGATATGGCGAGCTCAAGAAGCAGCTGGAGTCTTGCGATTCCTTTCGATTTATCTATACGGAGCCGACGTTCTTATCCGTCAAGGCCCAAAAGGAGCAGCGTGAATACTACATCCCGCGCATGGGCCGCGAGAGCAGCATCGGCGGCACGGACCTCGAGATCAAGCTCAAAAACGAACTCAGGCAGAAGGCCGTCGCTCGCGAATGTGCCGAGTGGATCAGGCAGAAGGCAGAGTTTCGCTCATACCGGGACGCCAATCGCGCGGCCGGTGGCTATCTCGTCGTTGACAGTGCCGAGCCTGCGGCGTTCCAGCCTATCGAGGGCCTGACGACGTCCGCCCTGGGCACAACGCCCAGCAAGCAGCTCACCATGACTATGGGTATCCCGGGGGACATGGCGCGCCAGTACCTGTGCCAGTTCAATGCCGCCTGGGATTCGGGCGAGCTTGAGGACGTTACCCAAGCGGTAATCGACTCCATCTCCACAATGTATCGCGAGAACCCGCCCGAGCTGGTCTACTACGCAGCGCTCTACCGTATCTTCAGTGAGTTCCTCGAGGACGTCTCGGTGGATGACCTTGCAAAAGAGGGGACCGGCTTCAAGGAGAGCAAAGTCTGGAACCTGCTCTACGATTTCCAGCAGGACGCAGCGCTTGCCATTATCAACAAGCTCCAGACCTACAACGGCTGCATCCTCGCAGACAGCGTCGGCTTGGGCAAGACGTTCACTGCCCTCGCGGTCATTAAGTACTATGAGCTGCTCAACCGCAACGTGCTCGTGCTCTGCCCCAAGCGCCTTTCCGACAACTGGCTCACATACAAAAAGAACTACGTCAACAACCCCATCGCCGCCGATCGCCTGCGCTACGACGTGCTCTACCACACCGATCTGTCCCGTGACAAGGGACTGACGGTCGAGGGCAACGACCTCGAGAAGTTCAACTGGGGCGCCTACGATCTCGTCGTCATCGACGAGTCCCATAACTTCCGCAACGGTGCAGACACCTCGTCCAAGGTCGAGGACGAGACGCAGGGCAATCGCTTTGAGAGGCTCCTCAACAAGGTCATCAAGGACGGAGTCGAGACGAAGGTCTTGATGCTTTCGGCCACTCCCGTCAACAACAGGTTCCGCGATCTGCACAACCAGCTCAAGCTCGCCTATCAGGGCGATTCTGATGCGTGGTCGAAGAAGCTCGGACTCGACAAGCCGGTCGATCAGGTATTCCGCGATGCGCAGGGGGCGTTTCGCGACTGGTCCGAGCTGCCCGCGGCCGATAGGACCACGACGGCGCTGACGGATCGGCTCGACTTCAACTTCTTCCAGATTCTCGACCGCGTTACCGTCGCGCGCTCGCGCAGACATGTGCAGCGCTACTACGATGTATCCGCGATCGGCCCGTTCCCCAAGAGGCTTAAGCCGGTATCGTTGCGGCCGAGTCTGGCCACCTCGGACGAGGCGGGCACCTACTCGCAGATAGCCGACACACTCGCCTCGCTCACGCTCGCGGTCTACCTGCCCACGGTCTATCTCCATCCCAGCGCGGCGCCCAAGTACGCCGATGAGCATGGTCGCCCTCCCACCAGCGGCCGCGAGCAGGGAATGGTCAAGCTCATGTCCTCCATTCTGCTCAAGCGCCTGGAGAGCTCCGTCTACGCCTTTGAGATCACGCTGGGCAAGATCATCGAGGTCATTAGGCACAATCTAAAGGTTATTGAGGGCTATCGCGCCGGCGCGTCCGGCGCGTCGGTCGAGGGCGTCGAGACCTTTGAGTATGAGGAGGGGGACACCGACTTCACGGTCGGCACCAAGAGCAGGTTCTCGCTCGAGGACATGGACTGGATCAGCTGGGAGCGCGATATGCTCAAGGACCTCGAGGCGCTCGAGGACATCCGCCAGCTCATCGTTCCCATCGATGCCGAGCATGACGCGAAACTGGCCGAGCTCAGGCGCGTTATTGCGGACAAGGTCGAGAACCCCATAAACCCGGGCAACAAGAAGCTGCTGATCTTTACGGCGTTCGCGGACACGGCGGATTACCTCTACGAGAACATCGGCGCCTATGTCGAGGATCGCTACGGGCTCGAGGTGGCGGAGGTCGCCGGCGGCTCGCAGAGCGCCCGCTGCTCGGTCGAGGGCGTCCGCAACGACATGAACGAAGTCATCACCTGCTTCAGTCCCGTGTCGAAGGACCGCGACGTCGCGTATCCGAGGCTCAAGGGCAAGGACATCGACGTGCTCATCGCGACCGACTGCATCTCCGAGGGCCAGAACCTGCAGGACTGCGACTGCGTCATCAACTACGACATCCACTGGAACCCGGTGCGCATCGTGCAGCGCTTTGGCCGTGTCGACCGCATCGGCTCCAAGAACGCCTGCATCCAGCTCATCAACTTCTGGCCCGATGTTGAGCTCGACGAGTACATCAACCTCAAGGCGCGCGTGGAGAACAAGATGCATGCGTTGGTTATGGCGTCGACGGGCGACGACGACTACATCAACGAGGACGAGAAGGGCGACCTGGAATACCGTCGCCAGCAGCTCGAGCGCATGAAGGACGAGGTCGTCGACCTTGAGGACGCGCAGAGTGGTATCTCCATCACCGACCTCGGCCTCAACGACTTCCGTATGGACTTGGTCGAGTACCGGAAGGAGCATCCCGATATCGAAAACGTCCCATACGGCATCGAGGCGGTCGCCGCCGGCGAAGAGCCGGGCACGATATTTGTGCTGCGCAACGCGAACGGCAACATCGATCGCCTTTCCGGCAATCCCATCCACCCCTTCTACCTGGTGTACGTTGGCGAGGATGGGTCGATTCTGCATGGCTACGCCACGCCCAAGGACATCCTGGACGAGATGAGGCGAATCTGCCGAGGCGTCAAGGAGCCGGTCGAAGACCTGTGCCGTGCCTACAATGCCCAGACCGAAGACGGGCGCGACATGGCCGCCCAAACAGATCTGCTGGCAAGTGCGATCGGCTCCATCGTCGAGGGCAAAAACGAGTCCGATATCGACAGCTTTTTCAGCGGCGGGACGACCGGCTTTTTGGAAAACGACATCGAGGGTATCGACGACTTTGAGCTGGTGTGCTTCCTGGTGGTGAAAAAACCATGCTAGGACTTCCGGCAACAACCGAGGTGGGCAGGCGTCTGCCCAAAGAGGCCTTCTACCGCCACATGGACGTCGATGCCGCCACCCGGCGCGACCTTACGGGCGGCGTGGCGGCGATTGTCGTCGCAAACTCCATCAAACCGGCAACGACCAATATCGCCGACGGCAAGGCGGTGCACGAGATACTCGTGCTAAGGATCGATCCCAAAGGCGAGCGGGTGCCCGAGCGCGCCGTGCGCCTGGTGAGCAACGCGACGCCCAACAAGGCAGTGATTGTCGACAGCGGATCCGGCGATATCGCGATTTGCGAGGAGGGCCGTCTGCTGGAGACACGGGATATCGAGCGTCTTGCCTTGAACGGTTTCGACCTCGACATGGTGTGGGATTCCATGCTCGCTCAAGTCGCTTTGGGAGAATTCGATGGTCACGACGTCTGGGCGAGAATTGATCGCCGTGAGAAAATAGACGGGCTGCGCGCTGAGGTCTTCGCGCTCGATACCAAGGTCCGCAGAGAACGTCAAATAGCTCGAAAGAACGAGCTGTTTGCACAGATGAAACGGAAACAGGCCGAGCTTAGACGGCTTGAGGAGGAGTAGCAGTCATGGATAAGATCAGTCAGGAGACTCCCGACCTCACGCAGGAGAACATCGCCAAGATCGCTGCGCTCTTCCCCGATGCGGTGACCGAAGCTATGGACGCAGACGGCAAGGTCACGCTTGCCGTCGATTTCGATGCCCTGCGCGATGACCTCTCCGGCGAGGTCGTTGACGGTCCGCGGGAACGCTACCAGTTCACCTGGCCCGGCAAGCGCGAGGCCAAGCTCGAAGCGCGCCGCCCCATCAAGAAGACCATGCGCCCCTGCCCCGAGAAGTCCAAGGACTGGGACACCACCGAGAACCTCTACATCGAGGGTGACAACCTCGAGGCCCTCAAGATCATGCGCGAGACCTACGCCGGCAAGGTGAAGCTGATCTACATCGACCCACCCTACAACACGGGCCACGACTTCGTCTACGACGACGACTTCTCCAAGACACGCGCGGAATACGATGCCGAGAGCGGCGAGTACGACGAGGAGGGCGGCCGCCTGGTGGCCAACCCTGAGTCAAACGGCCGCTTCCACTCCGACTGGTGCTCAATGATGTACCCCAGGTTGATGCTGGCCAGGGACCTGCTGAGCGATGATGGCGCGATCTTCATCTCGATTGATGACAACGAGGAGCAAAATCTGCTTAAGATAGGTAACGAACTGTTCGGCTCGGGCAATTATGTGGGAAAGCTGTATGTGCAGGTCAATCCTCGTGGTAGAAATCTTGACCGTTATATTGCTAAAACAATCGAGCCGGTCCTTATCTGGGTCAAAAACTATACATGTGGAAACTCGCTAAACCTAATCCCCAAAGATTCCAGGATGTTGTCTGAGTACGACCGAAAAGATGACAAGGGCTCATATAGGGCAATTGGTTTAAGAAATCGAAATCAAAGCTTTAATCCGCAAACACGTCCAAACCTCTACTTTCCTTTATGGATATCCCCGGCTGATGGCTCGGTTGCCCTTGAGAAAGATGAAGCTCACTCAGTAGAACGTCTCCCGCTTGCCGCAGACGGAACTCCAACTTGTTGGACTTGGTCAAAATCGAAAATTCAATCAGAGAATAACTATTTATTCGGCGAACCGTGTGGTAATGAGTGGCGTGTGTATCGTAAGGATTATCTTGAGGAAGGTTCTGCCGCCTTCACGATGGCAAAGTCACTTCAGGCTGATGCGGAGTTTAACAACGACTATGGAAAGAAGCGAATTAAAGAGCTATTTGGATCGAACGTTATGAGCTTTCCCAAGCCCCCTGCTCTCATGAACCGCATTCTTGAAATCGGCTCTTCAAAAGACTCCTTGGTAATGGACTTCTTTTCTGGTTCAGCGACTATGGCCGATGCCGTCATGTCTTTGAACGCTGCTGACGGTGGCAAGCGTCGGTTCATTATGGTCCAGCTTCCGGAGGTTGTTGATGAAGCAACCGAAGCAGGAAAGGAAGGTTACACCACGATCTGTAACGTCGGCGAGGAGCGCATCCGCCGCGCAGGCGAGAAGATCAGGGCCGAGGTCGATGAGGCCAGCAGGCAGCTTGAGCTTGGCGCCGAGCCCAAGCCCGTGCCCGACATCGGCTTCCGTGTGCTGCGCGTGGATGAGTCCTGCTTCAAGGACGAGTACGCCGCGCCGGGGCAGTACGAGCAAGCCGCGCTCGACCTCTTCACCGACAACTCCGCTGAGGACGCCCTGCCGCTTGACCTCCTCTTCCAGGTCCTGCCGGCGTTTCGCATCGAGTACTCCGCGAAGATCGTCGAGCGCGAAATCGGCGGCAAGGCGTGCTTCGACGTCAACGGCGGCCAGCTTATCGCCTGTTTTGACGAGGATGTCGATACCGTGGCATTGGAGGCCATCGCCAAGGAGCGCCCGCTCTACGCCGTCTTCCGCGACGCATGCTTTTCCAACGATGCCGCCGTGGCAAACCTCGAGGAGCTCTTCAAAACCTTCAGTCCCGACACCATCCGTAAGGTGATCTAGGAGATCCGGATGCAGTTCAAGTTTAAAATCCAGCCTTATCAGACTGAGGCTGCTCGTGCGGTGACCGATGTCTTCGCCGGTCAGCCTAACTCTGGCGCCTCGCCCTATCTGCGCGACCTTGGTCGCGCGGCGGACGGCGACGGCACCGAGGCGCTGCCGGGCTTTGAGACGCAGGTCCAGGCATCTGAAGGCTACGCGAATGCCCCCATCGCCCTTGGGTCCGCCACGTTGCTCGAGAACATTCACAAGGTACAGCGCCGCAATCGGATCGTCGAGTCTTCGTCGCTTGCCACTGGTCCCGCTCCGGTAAACCTTGACGTGGAGATGGAGACGGGCACGGGCAAGACCTACGTCTATACCAAGACCATGCTCGAGCTCAACCGTCTCTATGGCTGGACCAAGTTCATCATCGTGGTGCCGTCCGTTGCCATTCGCGAGGGCGTCTACAAGTCTCTCAAGAATACCGAGCAGCACTTTTTTGAGCAGTACGGCAAGGCCATCCGCTACTTTGTCTACAACAGCGCTCGCCTGGGCGACATCGACCGGTTCTCGGCGAGTTCCGATATCAACGTCATGGTCATCAACATGCAGGCGTTCAATACGTCCATGAAGGAGGGCGGGCGCTCCAAGGAGGCCCGTATCATGTATTCCGAGCGCGATGAGTTCGCGAGCCGTCGCCCCATCGACGTGATCGCCGCCAACAACCCCATCGTCATCCTGGACGAGCCGCAGAAGATGGGCGGCAATGCCACCCAGGCCGGCATCGCCCGTTTCCGTCCCATCGCGTGTCTCAACTATTCCGCCACCCACAAGGTTACCCATGATGCCGTTTACGTGCTGGATGCGCTTGACGCATTCAACCAGCGCCTGGTCAAGCGCATCGAGGTCAAGGGCTTCGAACTCAAGAACATGCGCGGAACCGACGGCTACCTGTATCTTCAGGACATCAAGATTTCCAAGAATAAGCCGCCCAGGCGGTCATCGAGTTCAAGAAACTCAACGCCTCGGGGTCCATCTCCAAACGTGCGCAGGGCTTCTACGAGCAGGACGACATCTATCCCGCGTCCGGCGAGCTCGAGGCGTACCGCGACGGGTTCACCGTGTCCGAGATCGTCCCGGACAGCGATGTTCAGCTGGGCTACGTCAAGTTCCTCAACGGCATCGAGCTCTGCCGCGGCGACGTTTACGGCGATTCTTCCGATCGCGACATGCGCCGAGTGCAGATCCGCGAGACCATCAAAAGCCATCTGGAGAAGGAGGAGGCGCTGTTCGCGCGCGGCATCAAGTGCCTGTCGCTCTTCTTTATCGACGAGGTCGCCAAGTACCGTGTCTACGATGATGACGGCGAGGAGGGCCTGGGCGAGTACGGCCGAATCTTTGAGGAGGAGTACGCGCGCGCCATCGACGAGTACGGCCGCGGGCAGCAGAACCTTGACGCCTCGCTCGATGCGGGTCTCGGGAAGGCGCGCCGTCGCTATCTGGAATGGCTGCGCGGCATCGATGCACATGAGACCCATAAGGGATACTTCTCCATTGACAAGAGGAGTCGTCGCCTGATCGACTCCAAGCTCAAGCGCAACAGCGATGAGTCCGATGACGAGAGCGCCTACGATCTCATCCTCAAGGACAAGGAGCGCTTGCTGTCGTTCGATGAGCCCACGCGCTTTATCTTTAGCCACTCCGCCCTGCGCGAGGGCTGGGACAACCCCAACGTGTTCCAGATTTGCACGCTCAAGCATTCCGACTCCGAGACCGGTAAGCGCCAGGAGGTGGGCCGCGGCCTGCGCCTGTGCGTGAACCGGGAGGGCGAGCGACAGGACCTGGAGGCGCTGGGCGAGCAGGAGGTGCAGCGCGTCAACACGCTCACCGTCATCGCCAGCGAGAGCTACAGCGACTTCACGAAGTCCCTGCAGAAGGACATCAACGATGCCCTGCGTGAGCGTCCCAAGGCGGTCACGGAGGAGTTCCTCAAGGGCTTTGCCGTTCAGGCGGACGAGGAGAAGACTTATGCGCTCACGCAGGAAGACGCGCACGATGTCTACTTCGCGCTCGTACAGCACGGCCTCATCGATCGCGAGGGCGTGCCCACGCAAAAGTTCAAGGAATCGGGGCTCACGTCCGTTACCGATGACGACTTGCCCGAGCATCTCTATGCCTATCGCAAGGATATCGAAGCGCTGGTGATGAGCGTCTACGACGAGCATGCGCTCGACGACTACATCCGTAACGGCAACGAGCCCAAGGTTCGCGAAAACCCGCTCAACGCCAACTTCGCGCGGGCGGAGTTCCAGGAGCTGTGGAACAAGATCAACTCCAAACATTCCTACACCGTCGATTTCGATGATGAGGAGTTGCGCGCCAAGGCGATCGACCGCATTAACCGCGAACTGTTTGTGGCCAAGGCGTCCTACGTCATGACGACCGCCGCGCAGCGCTCGACCCAGACGCGGGAGAATCTTGAGCGCGGCGAATCGTTCGGCGATACCACGAGGCGCGACTACGAGGTGGGCGAGGACGCCTCTGGCGTGACGTACGACCTGCTGGGCGAAGTCGCGACCGCTGCGCGCATTACGCGCAGAAGCGCAGCGGCGATCCTGAAGGGCATCGCCCCCGTCAAGTTCCGCATGTTCCGCGATAACCCCGAGGAGTTTATCGCCAAGGTCTCCCGTTGCATCCTTGCCGAGAAGGCGACGATGGTGGTCGACCACATTGCGTACCACAAGCTTGACGAGCGGTACGATTCCACCATCTTTGCCGAGCGCATGCCCGAGAACGTCGGCCGTGCGCTGGAGACGAGCCGCTGCATCCAGGACTACGTGTTCTGGGATTCCGAGGGTGAGCGCGATTTCGCACGAGATCTCGACTCTGCAGAGGGCAAGGTCGCGGTCTACGCCAAGCTCCCACGGTCTTTCAAGATTCCGACGCCGGTGGGCAACTACGCGCCCGACTGGGCCATCGCGTTCGAGAAGGGGAGCGTGCGCCACGTGTTCTTCGTCGCGGAGACCAAGGGCAGCATGGACAGCCTCACGCTGCGCGATATCGAGCGCGGAAAGATCGCCTGCGCCCGCAAGCTCTTCAATGAGTTCTCGGACGAGGACGTGCGTTATGACGTGGTGCACAGCTATGAGGATTTGCTGACCGTGATCCAGGGAACGGAGTAGCCCCAGATTCCAGTTGCTTTCTGATTGGGGCGTTGAGATGCCGACAATTATCGATATCGATCAGTTTCCGTCGACCGAAGAACGACGTTACGCGGTGGCGTGGCTGGATTCTCCGATGCCACATTACGGGAAGCTTGTCTTGGTGGGCAATTGGGTCCTCGAGACTGAGTGCCTGCATATCCGCTTCTCGGACCCAGATGATATCTCGAAGCGCCCTTTTATCGGTCTCGGCTGGGATGGGGTCGATATTCCGCTTGATGAGCTTTTTGCCGAGGATGTTATCCCTGTTCCCGTCAAGCGGCCGAGCGGGCGACGTGACATTTCGAGTCTCTTCGGCATGCTCGACCCCCAGGTCGAAAGCATTCTCGGTAGAGAGCGATATGAGGATGACGATGGAGAGTGGGCCGACGTGTCTTCCCAGATTGTTCGCTCGATGACTCCGGCTCGCGAAAAAAACTGGCGGGCAGAATCCGAGATGTGGTTGAATACACGTTTTGGCCATCGTCTCAGCAAGGAGGATTTCGAGGCTATCTTCGAGATTCGCGGATTGGAGCCAAATGAATGGACCGGTCGGTTCGTTGAAGATCTGCTGCCGGTCAAATCAAAATGGCGTCGCTGGTGAATCTTATCGCTCGGGAATTTGTTTGCCTGCGCAGCGGTCTGCCAGTCGTCGATTCGAGACTCAAGTTCGGTATGTTCAAGGCTCGGGCCTGTTTCTTTTAGGTCGATGCGCCTTCGGACTAGTCGTCCATCCCGTCTTTGGTTCATCTACATCTGTAACACCAAGGCGACCAATTCGCTCCCACCTGTTACGGATCGAGATGAAAGAATGGGCCCTGCCCATTTGTCTCAATCTGTAACAGGTAGAAGCAGAATACTGGCGTAGATGTTACAGATTGAGATATAGAGTCGGGTTAGCTGAGAAATGTCTCCATCTGTAACACGAAGGGGCGGAAAACCGTTCTTACTGTTACAGGATGAGACGCGAGCTGGGGTCTCTGCGTAATATCTCAATCTGTAACAGATAGGGGAGAAAATGTTCTCTAGATGTTACAGATCGAGACAAAGGCCGGACCGGCCTTAACCATCCACACCCGAATCTGCCGCGGAAGCCCGATCTCGACCTATATATAGGTGCAAATGAGTCGTTACCGAAGTAATATCCTGTAGGCTCACTCCACCGTGACAAAGTGTTCCCTCGGGAAATGTCACCGCTACATGTAAATCCACCGTCCTTCATATCTAAACTCAACAAAACCGCAGGTCAAAGGTATATAGATACGCCCGGAACCGTGTATCTAGAGGTTTTCGTTGACAGCCCCCAAGGTTGCATCGTATTATCTTTTTCGTTCGCGGGGGCGGCGGTCCAAAAGACCAAAGAACCTGCGGATACTTGAACGATTGGGAGTTTGCCCGAGTGGTTAATGGGGACGGGCTGTAAACCCGTTGGCTCTGCCTACATAGGTTCGAATCCTATAGCTCCCACCCGTCAAGTGCCTGTATAGCTCAGTCGGTAGAGCACTTCGTTGGTAACGAAGAGGTCACCAGTTCAAGTCTGGTTGCAGGCTCCATCCGGCGGTGTAGCTCAGTTGGTTAGAGCACACGGTTCATACCCGTGGCGTCACTGGTTCGAATCCAGTCACCGCTACCATAGGTAACACGGTGGCTTCTCAATAGTATGTTGAGAGGCCACTATGGTATAAAGGCAAAGTCCCGTCCGGGGACGACCTGTTAAGAGGAGGGCTTTATGGCCAAAGAGAAGTTTGAGCGCACTAAGCCGCATGTTAACATCGGCACCATTGGTCACGTCGACCACGGCAAGACCACGCTGACCGCTGCCATCACCAAGGTTCTCTCCGAGACCGAGGGCTGCAAGGCTGACTTCACTGCGTTCGAGAACATCGACAAGGCTCCCGAGGAGCGCGAGCGCGGCATTACGATCTCCGTCTCCCACGTCGAGTACGAGACTGCTGCCCGTCACTACGCTCACGTTGACTGCCCGGGCCACGCTGACTACGTCAAGAACATGATTTCCGGTGCTGCTCAGATGGACGGCGCTATCCTGGTCATCGCCGCTACCGACGGCCCCATGGCTCAGACTCGCGAGCACATCCTGCTCGCCCGTCAGGTCGGCGTTCCCTACATCGTCGTCTTCCTGAACAAGTGCGACATGGTTGACGATGACGAGCTCATCGACCTCGTCGAGATGGAGACCCGTGAGCTTCTCTCCGAGTACGATTTCCCCGGCGACGACATCCCCGTCATCCGTGGTTCCGCTCTGGGCGCTCTCGAGGGCGACGCCAAGTGGATGGACGCCATTCGCGAGCTCATGAACGCTGTCGACGAGTACATCCCGACGCCTGCTCGTAACAACGACCTCCCGTTCCTGATGGCCGTTGAGGACGTTATGACCATCTCCGGCCGTGGTACCGTTGCTACCGGCCGTGTCGAGCGCGGTGAGCTCAAGCTCAACGAGCCCGTCGAGATCGTCGGCATCAAGGATACCCAGAACACCGTTGTTACCGGTATCGAGATGTTCCGTAAGTCCATGGACTTCTGCGAGGCTGGCGACAACGTCGGTCTGCTGCTCCGCGGCATCAAGCGCGAGGACATCGAGCGCGGCCAGGTTCTCTGCAAGCCCGGTTCGGTTACCCCGCACACCAAGTTCACCGGCGAGATCTACGTTCTGACCAAGGAGGAGGGCGGCCGTCACACCCCGTTCTTCGATGGTTATCGTCCTCAGTTCTACTTCCGTACCACCGACGTTACCGGTACGGTCAAGCTCCCCGAGGGCACCGAGATGGCTATGCCTGGTGACCACATCACCATCGAGGGCGACCTCATCCACCCGATCGCCATGGAGGAGGGCCTGCGCTTCGCTATCCGCGAGGGTGGCCACACCGTCGGTTCGGGCATCGTCTCCACGATCATTGAGTAAATTAGCTCTTTGATATAGCTGACTTAGAGAACCCGGCACTTATATGGGTGCCGGGTTCTTTTCTGCGATGGATATTGAGCCGTTGCTGGTGTCGAGAGGATTGATAATGGTCCTGGATGCACCGTCGATTAGCTCTCGATGGCTTCATTGATGTGTTCCAAATATGAATGGATCCACCGAGAACCAATTGACTCGAGGTTTTCATTGACAGCACTTACGTGGAGCTGATAAAGTAACAACTCGTGCCCGTACGGGGCGGAAATGAAAGGTTCAGGATACATGCGTACTCTAGTTACTCTTGCGTGCACTGAGTGCAAGCGCCGCAACTATACGACCACCAAGAACAAGTCGACCATGCCTGATCGTATGGAGATCAAGAAGTATTGCCCCTGGTGCCGTCACCACACGCTGCACAAAGAGACTCGCTAGTCTCTAGTCACATACGCCAGTAGTTCAATTGGTAGAGCATCGGTCTCCAAAACCGAGTGTTGAGGGTTCGAGTCCTTCCTGGCGTGCCAGTCATTATTCCGTAAGCTCCCAATTGGGGGCTTACGGTTTACTCATGTATAAGCGCATTGCGCGGAGGTAACCCAAATGGCCAACAAGAAGAACAAGAAGAAGGCTCAGCAGCCGGCACCTGCCAACAACGCTGCCGCCAACTCCAAGGTTGAGGCCAAGAAGGCCGTTGCCAAGAAGAACGAGAAGGCTGCGAAGTCCAAGAAGAACGAGAAGCCTGGTTTCTTCGCCCGCACCAAGAAGTATTTCGCTTCGGTCAAGTCCGAGATGAAGCGTGTCACGTGGCCCGATAAGAAGGAGCTCGTGAACTACTCGGTCGTCGTTTGCGCTTCTCTGATCGTCGTCGGCGTCGTCATCGCTCTGCTCGATGCTGGCTTTGGCGAGGCTCTTGCTCTGTTCTCTGGATTGAGGGGCTAAACCATGTCTAAGCGTTGGTACGTCGTTCACACTTACTCTGGATACGAGAACCGTGTTAAGTCCGATCTCGAGCATCGCATCGAGACTATGGGCATGCAGGACCGTATCTTTGATATCGAGATTCCTATGGAGCGCGTCACCGAGATTAAAGAGGGTGGCAAGCGTGAGACCAAGGATTCCAAGATTTTCCCGGGTTATGTCCTGGTCCGCATGGAGATGGATGACGATGCTTGGACGTGCGTTCGTAACACGCCTGGCGTCACCGGTTTCCTGGGCGGCAACGGCAAGCCCGCTCCGCTTTCTCGCGACGAGTACAACAAGATGACTCGTCGTCCCGGTAAGGGCGATTCGCCCAAGCGCACCTCGGTTGATATTGAGGTCGGCACGTCCGTCCGCGTCACCGATGGCCCGCTTACCGACTTTGATGGCAAGGTCTCCGAGGTTAACACCGAGGCTGGCAAGCTCAAGGTCACGCTGATGATCTTTGGCCGCGAGACGCCGGTCGAGCTCGACTTTAACCAGGTCGCTGTCATCGCTTAAGTTTTCGTCCGTTCGCGCGAGCGTGCTTCTTCTGTGACTGCTCATCTCAGGAGTGCTTCTAACACGTGCGTGCTTACGATATAGCAAGTACTTCACACTCGTGATTCGAAAGGAATGACCATGGCTGAGAAGAAGGTTGCCAACGTCATTAAGCTCCAGATTCCTGCTGGAGCAGCTAACCCCGCTCCTCCCGTCGGTCCCGCCCTGGGCGCTGCTGGCGTGAACATCATGCAGTTCTGCCAGGCCTTTAACGCCGAGACGCAGGACAAGAAGGGCGACATCATCCCCGTTGAGATCTCTGTCTACGAGGATAAGTCCTTCTCCTTCATCACCAAGACCCCGCCGGCGGCTCACCTCATCAAGAAGGAGCTGAACCTTAAGTCTGGTTCCGCTAAGCCCCAGGCCGACAAGGTTGGTCAGCTCTCCCAGGAGCAGCTCACCAAGATCGCCGAGATCAAGATGCCGGACCTCAATGCCAACGACATTGATGCCGCCAAGAAGATCATCGCCGGTACCGCCCGCTCCATGGGCGTCACCATCGCTGAGTAGCGATTTCTTTAGGTAATGACGGGTGCTCCGACCGGGGCGCCCGTTATATGTGTGCAATAGGGCACACGATACGATGTGGGAGGGCTCACGCCCGTTTAACCACAGGAGGTAATGCACATGGCTAAGCATGGTAAGAGCTATAACGCCGCTGCCGAGAAGATCGACCGCGCCACGCTCTACACCCCCCTTCAGGCTGCCAAGCTCATCAAGGAGCTTGATACCGCCAAGTTCGACGAGACCGTCGAGGCCCACTTCCGTCTGGGCATCGATACTCGTAAGGCTGACCAGAACATCCGTGGTTCCATCTCCCTGCCCCACGGCACCGGCAAGACCGTTCGTGTTGCCGTCTTCGCCGAGGGCGAGAAGGCCCGCGAGGCCGAGGCTGCCGGCGCCGACATCATCGGTTCCGACGAGCTCGTCGCCCAGATCCAGAAGGGCGAGATCAATTTCGACGCCGCTATCGCCACGCCGAACATGATGGCCAAGGTTGGCCGCATCGGTAAGATTCTTGGTCCCCGTGGCCTCATGCCGAACCCCAAGCTCGGCACCGTGACCATGGACGTCGCCAAGATGGTCTCCGAGCTCAAGGCCGGCCGCGTTGAGTATCGTGCCGACCGTTACGGCATCTGCCACGTGCCCCTGGGCAAGAAGTCCTTCTCTGAGCAGCAGCTCGTCGAGAACTACGCCGCCCTGTACACCGAGATCCTGCGTGTCAAGCCCTCTTCTGCTAAGGGCAAGTACGTCAAGTCCATCTCCGTGTCTTCCACCATGGGCCCTGGCGTCAAGGTCGATCCCGCTGTCCAGCGTGACTTCCTGGCTGAGTAACTGCTAGTTACTGCCTGAACAAAGCAAGCATTGCTAAAGAAACCCGGTTCTGCCTCGCGCGGGACGGGGTTTCTTGCTTTTGAGTCAACGAAACCACCACGAAGGGGACAGACACCCTTGTGGTGGTTTTACTTGTGTTGTACTTTAGCGCGATGTAGTTCTACCCGAGGCCGAAGGGAGCCCAACATGTTTAAGAACACGCAACAGCTCCTAGGCCTAGCGCTACTAGATTGGATAGCGCGCTAGGGTTGTAATCTCGCTATAACGATTTGTTGTACCCGGGTGCGCTATCGTCTGCCGCTTTCAGGCGTGATGAGCGACATGGGTATTTTTCTATCTCTAGGCCTTCTCTCTCTCCTGAAAGCCATCTGTCATAAAACGGTCAATCAGGAGGAACATATAAGCCGCAAAATCACAATCTTTGACGCCACCCTGTGCGACGGTGAGCAGTCGCCGGGCGCCAGCATGAATACCGAGGAAAAGCTCTTCATCGCCCGCCAGCTGGTGCGCATGAACGTGGACGTTATCGAGGCGGGCTTTCCCATCTCGAGTCCTGGTGACTTTCGCTCCGTACAGGAGATTGGCAAGATTGCGGGCGACCGATGCACGGTATGCGGCCTGACGCGCGCTGTCGACAGGGATATCGAAGTGGCTGCAGAGGCGCTCAAAACGGCCCAGAGGCCCCGTATCCATACAGGGCTGGGTGTGAGCACCAGTCACCTGCGCGACAAGCTCCATATGACTGAGGAAAGGGCAATTGAGTGAGCGATCCATGCCGTCAAACATGCTCGCAAGTTCGTTGACGATGTTGAGTTTTATGCCGAGGATGCCGGCCGCTCCGATCAGGAGTTTCTGGTGCGCATTATCGAGGCGGCCGTAAAGGCCGGTGCCACGGTCGTGAACATCCCCGATACGATGGGCTACAACATGCCGTGGGACTTTGGCGCCCGCATCCGTGACCTGCGCGGGCGCTGCGGGTGCGGCCGGTCAGCGTGCGGTCGACGTGATGGAGTATCGCGAGTACGAGATTGAGCGCATTGCGCGCCAGGCATTTGAGGCGGCGCGCAAACGTCGCGGCAAGGTGACGAGCGTTGATAAGCGCAACGTGCTGGAGACGAGCCGCATGTGGCGCGAGATCGTGCATCGCGTGCAAGACGAGGAGTACTCCGACGTGGAGCTTGAGGACCTGCTCGTCGACAACGCCGCCATGCAGCTCATCAGTCGACCGGCAGACTTTGACGTCGTGGTGACGGAGAACATGTTCGGCGACATCCTGTCCGATGAGGCGGCTCAGATTACCGGATCGCTCGGTATGCTTGCCTCTGCCTCGCTGGATGATGGCGTATCGCTGTTTGGGCCGAGCGCTGGCAGCGCTCCTGACATCGCGGGGCTCGGCGTGGCCAATCCGCTGGCTCAAATCTTGTCGGTGGCGATGCTGCTGACCTACGCGCTCGACATGGGCGAGCAAGCCGCGTGGATCGAGAGCGCCGTGGCGCGCGTGCTCGACGAGGGCTGGCGCACCCGTGACATCGCCGATGTCAACACCCCGGCAGATAAGATCCTCGGCACCACGACGATGGGCGACAAGGTCGTCGCCGCGCTGTAGGCGATGCCGATTCAAGCTGTCAAATATCTCAATCTGTAACATCTAAGGGGCAAAATCGTTCCTACCTGTTACAGATTGAGATTTTCGGCCGAGCATCCGTGGTCTGTCTCGATCTGTAACAGCTAACCGATTATTTGGGCCCTACCTGTTACAGATTGAGACAAACCGTTGGGACAGGTCGGACGAGTCAGCAAAACCACCACAAAGGTGCCGGTCCCCTTCGTGGTGGTTTTTAGCGCAACGAGGTGTTCCCAGCCGACCATACGGGCGGCCTTGCGCTCACGCTGCTCGATGACAGCGCATCTTTAGACGCGAAGTGCGGAACCGGGTGCATATACGAGCCGCGTAGCGTTACGAATTCATGGGAATGACCGTATCGCCAATTTGTACGCTTGCAATCTTGTCTGTGTCACAAACTTGCGAGAACGGCCAGGTCTTGTGGACATCAGTGGTGCCGTTATCCAGTTTATTTGCGAAATAGCCGCTGTAGCTGGTTGCGTCCTCAACATGACCGTCTTTGAACGTCACGATGAGGGGTATGTTGCCAACGGCATCCATAGACTCCTCCATGTTTTGAGACATCTTGCCGCTGTTGTTGTCGTGTTCGATGGAACGATCTATGTTGTAGCGGACTGAAACGCCAACGCAGGATACGGTGGCCTCTTGAATCGTCGCCTTGGTGCCGTTAAAGTTGACCGATTTGGGCGCGGGAATCGTAACGGATGTATCTTCGTAATTCAGCTGGAACTTAAGATCCCATGGGCCCGTAAGTATTTTCTTATACTCGGGAAGCTCTTTGCCAGCACGTGGCACAACGAGAGAGTTGATATGCGTGCGGACGGTCCTGCCCATAAGGCCGGGTGATTCAACGCTGAACTGTGCAAAGTATTGAATGCTGGAGTCATTGGGGTTCTTGTCAATGAGCCATGATTGGCCTTGGCCGCCATGCTCGCCATCAACGTATACGTTTCCATCGACACTTCCGGCGATAGTTCCGTTCTCGCCCGGCTCGGAAAGCTTTTTCAGGGCAGCGGGATCGTCGAACGTAAGCGTATAGGCGATGGTAACCATATCCTTGTCGCCCATGATGGCGTCGGCGGTCACGGTGACTCCGTTGTTGGAGCAGCTAGCACCGACGGGCCGGCCAATACGGTCGATGATCTCGGTTTGAGAAGCAGGTCCGTCAAAGATGTCGGAAAGCATGTCAGAAGGAAGCGGCAGGACGCCTGTTGCCATAGCCGTGCCAGCGCCTCCAATGACGATAGCGAGGACTGCCGTTACAGCGGCAATGCGAGCGACTGTTCTTACGGGATGGCGGGCGATGCGCGGCTTGCGTCGCGTGCCATTAAAGTTGCTTTGAGCGGTCGCCGCATCGCTCGAGGCGACGGACTGAGCAATCGAGTTTGCCATGTGCTGCTTCGCATTATCGGTAAACGAAATGTGCTCCAGGGCGTGGCGATAGTCATTCGAATTCGTAGTCATTGTGGTCTCCTTTCAAGGAAAGCCGAAGTGACGCACGTCCGCGGCTAAGGTGCTGGGCGGTTGCAGCTGGCGTCGCGTGAACGGCGTCTGCGATTTCCCTGATGCTCATGCCTGCGTAGTAGTGCAAAAAGATGGCGATGCGCTGTGCTTGAGGCAGGGCCGTGACAGCGGAAAGAATGGCGCAGTCGCGTTGCGCGAATTCTTGCTCGGTATGTGTTACGGGTGCGCAGAAATCGGGGAGCGAATCGAGGTCGACAACCGGGTGATTCGCGTGCGTACGGCCGATATCGCGACATGCGTTCAGTGCGACTCGGATCACCCAAGCACGTTCGTGTTCGAGCGAGTCGAACGGTTGAGTGCGTTGGAGAATCTTGATCAGCGTGTCCTGGCAGATGTCTTGAGCGTCGTCAGCGGATCCAAGGGCCGAATAGCACAATCGAAGGATGAGGTCGGAATACGTGTCGACCAAGCGCTTTGCTTCCCGCTCGATCTGATCGGCATCGCATCGGAGCGTGCTATTGCGGTTACGGCGTGCAGGCATAGTGTCACCTCCAATTGGTCGTGGTGGATATAGGGAAGGCGTCTCGCGAGGTCCCTCTACATACAACACGGTCGAGACTGCATAAGTTGACAAAAAAAGACGGCACGTGAGCGCCGTCCTTACAAAACAATGAGTGTTCTCGTTAATTACACAAGCACCGTGATGGACAGGTCGGACGAGTCAGCAAAACCACCATAAAGGTGCCTATCCCCTTCGTGGTGGTTGTTGGCAGTTACCAGGGGGTTCTGGCGGTTGAAGACTCGATTGCTTCGTGGCGTTTGAGCTCGCGGCGCATGGTTTGCGAGTTGAGCCAGGCTGCCTGCCAGCCACGGATGGGGTAGCGCGCTTCATCCAGCTCAAACTGCGTATAGCCGCACGCGTTGATGATTGTTGTCCCGCATGCATGCTGGCGCTCACGCTGAAAGTCGCGACCATAGCATTGGTGCACATGCCCGTGCACCATGTAGTCGGCCCCCCAGGACTCAAGCGCTGTGTTAAAGCACTCAAACCCTCGATGCGGCAGGTCGTCCAGGTCGCCCATGCCTGCGACGGGTGCATGGGTAAGTAGAATATCGCATCCGTCTACCAGTGCGATTTTTCGCGATAGCTTGCGCATGCGTTTTGCCATCTCGCGCTCGGTATACATGTTCGCGCCGTCGCGGTAGCGCATGGAACCGCCCAGACCCGCAATGCGAATACCTCGGTACACATATACGCTGTCCTCAACACAAATGCACCCGCCCGGTGCATGGCGCGCGTAGCGGTCGTCGTGGTTGCCACGAACGTACACAAGCGGTTTGTTGATGACAGTGACCAAAAACTCAAGATAGTCCGGATCCAGGTCGCCTGCGGATAGAATCAGGTCAACGTCCTCAAAGCGCTCCTTGCGAAAACATTCCCACAGGCAGCGCTCCTCTACATCGGCAATGGCTAGGATATTCATAGGGCACGGACCTCCGGCTCGTTATCGAGCTGCGGAATCGAGCCTATAACGTTGTCAGCCAGCCAGTCCATCTCGACGATTTGCGTGCTCGGCAGCGGGGGAAAGCCCTCGATCTGCACCACGCCGTCTTGGCTATGGAGCTCGCCGCCAAATGGATTGATGGAGCCCTCGACGATGCCATTGCGGAGCAGCTGAACAAGCTTACGCGTCTGATAGGGCAGGCCCGGAGCGTAGCGAATGTCGATGACGCCCGAGCTCATACCATACCAGTAGTTGACGGCGCGAACCTGGCTGTTGTCACTGGTCTCATCCCAGGTGCCGTGCAGCAGACTTCGCACGATAAGCTCGTAGTATCGGCCCCAGTTCCATACCGGCATGGCGATGCCGGCGACCTTGCCATCGACCAGGCGGTGAAGTCCGTAGGCCGTAGGGTCTTCGAGCGACTTTGACATGTCAGCGCCGGTCATGACGCTCACGCCCTCGCGGCACATGGCCTCGGCAAGGCCTCCGGCGGGCACATCGCCCCAGGTCAGGATAATTTGCGCGCGGGGGTCGAGCAGCGAGGCGCCAATCGCAAAGGCGTTGATCTCGCTGAGCGCGCCCGAGGCGAAGACCGACGCGTGGTAGCCAATGCGGTGGTTGTCCGCCATGCTGGCGGCAAGGGCGCCCAGTAGGAACTTGGCCTCGTACATCTTTCCAAAGTACGAGCGGACGCTTTGGTGGGGAAGGCCGATTGAGCAGTTAAGGAACCGCACCTGGGGATACTCGACTGACGCCCTGAGCGTGTATTCCATGAGCCGGTGTGAGGTCGAGAAGATGACGTTCGCCCCGTGCTTTACGGCTGTCTCGACGGCGGCGTAGAACACGTCCGAATCGTGGCAGTCCTCGAACGCCTCGGTGCGCACGATGCCGCCAAAGTGCTCATCAAGATACCGGCGGCCCTGGTCGTGTAGGCTGTCCCAGCTCGACGTGGCACAGGGAAACTCGTGGATAAAGGCGATTCGCATGGGATTGGCAGTGGAGTAGACGGTCTTGCTCATAAAGAAGTTGAGCACGCCCGAGGTAGCTTTTGTCGGTGCGCCCTCTTTCTCGTTGGGCTGCGGCGCTTCGACAAGATCGACTTTGTCCTCGTCGCTTTTGCCGGCAATGACAAGCTCGCGCCAAATCTTGCACAGACGGTTGACGACGATATCCGTCGGCGTATCCAGCAGACGGTCCTGGTTGTAGACGTTGAGGTAGACGAGCATGGCATCGGCAGGCGTAATGTCCAAGTGGTCGCCGCCCGCGCGAAGATAGGCGCGCTTAAAGAGCAGGAAGGTGTGACGTAGGTAGTCGACCTTCTTTTGAGGCCATTTTTCGACAAGATCTTGGCCGAGCATTTTGGCAAGCATCTCGTAGCCGCCCTCGCGCGAAAACTCAATCTCGTACAGGGGGCATACGTACCAAAAGGCGCAAAACTCACCGTACAGGCGGCTCTCGACGGAATCCCACTTACCGGGGTACAGACGCGTCACCTTGGCCGAAACCGTCGGAGCGTCAAGGAATTTGAGGACGCTGACACGCTTGTTGCCCTCTTGGACGTAAAAGCGGTGCATGAACTCGGTGACGATGATGGGGTCGCGGTAGCCCTCGGAGATTTGGATATCGTAGAGGTTGGACCATTTGCGGGCGAATTCGGTATTCCAGGGGAGCAGCGGCATAAAGTTACACGAAAAGGCGGACTGGCGACCTTTGGTAACCGTGCCGACGACCATTTCGAGCGGAATGTCCCGCAGGCCGATGTTCTCGCGCTGCCCGCAGGGAAGCTGGGCGACCAAGCTGTCGAGGTCCGTAAGATATGGATGCTCGCTTTGGCTGATGGCGCGACGGCGTCCCTGTTCGCCGCGCTTGCGCGCTTGACGATAGGCCTCTTCCATGGTGTCTACTCCCTTAGTCGTTTAAACAACGATATGAACCATGGTACCACGATGCGAAACCACCACAATGGTGCCTGTCCCCTTTGCGGTGGTTTTAGGCGATGATGGGGGCGATGGCGCGGATGCAAGCGTCGGCTGCCGTGAAAGTGGTGCTGTCGTCGCTGACGATAAAGATGATTTTGCCCTTGACGCCAAAGTCGCCGATCTCGCTAAAGAGCACGTAGGGCTCCTTGTCAAAGCCAGAGATGGGAAGCACCGCGGCCTTGGTGGCGTCGGTAAGCTCATCTGCCAGCGCGTCCAACGAGGCCCACTTGGACGTGTCCTTTACGGCAACGGGCACGGCAACGCGCCCAAAGGGCATGAGGTGCACGAGCGTGTTCTTGGAGATATTTGAGTTGGGGACGATGATGGTCTGCCCGCAGGCGTCCTCGATGGTCGTATGGCGCCAGGTGATATCTTGGACCACGCCCGTCACGCCGCCGACCTCGATATTGTCGCCGGGTTTGATGATGCCCATAAAGGTCACCTGCATGCCACCGATAAGGTTTGACAGCGTGTCCTGAAAGCCGAGCGAGATGGCGATGCCGCCGACGCCAAGAGCGGCGACGAGGGCGTTTGCATTAATGCCAAAGCAGTTGTCGAGGATAAAGCTGCCGCCGATCATCCAAATGACGGCGCGCGCGATGTTGATGAAGATGCTTGATGAAGGGAGTGGGTTATCGTCGCGGTTGAGCAGGTGGTACAGGGTCTTGGACGCGACCTTGGCGGCAACGGCGGTGCCGATGGCCAAGATACCTGCCCAGATAATGTTGTGGACCCATCGTTGTGCAAAGAAATGAAGAATCGGCTCAAACAATTCCATGTAGAGAAACCTCCTAATGATCGTCCAACCATGATACCCATCAAGAAGCCCGTCCGATCAAATTCGGACGGGCTTCTGTGCTCGATATGGGGGTTAGCGAAAACCGCCGCAAGGGCGTCTGTCCCTTTGCGGCGGTTTTGACGTTTGCGCAGATAAAACCTGCCAAAATAAACCTGTCCCTTTTTGGTAGGTTTAGCTTAGCAGCATGCGGTCGTTGGCGAGCTCGCCGCCCGAGACCTCCTCGAACTTCTGCAGCAGGTCGGCCACGGTGAGCGACTTCTTCTCGTCACCGGCCACGTCGTAGATCACGTGGCCTTCGTGCATCATGATCAGACGGTTGCCCAGACGGATAGCGTCGTTCATGTTGTGCGTGACCATGAGCGTGGTCAGGTGGTTCTCGTCGACGATCTCCTCGGTCAGGTTGAGCACCTTAGAGGCCGTCTTGGGGTCGAGGGCCGCGGTGTGCTCGTCGAGCAGCAGCAGGCGCGGCCTGGTGAGCGTGGCCATCAGCAGGGTGAGCGCCTGGCGTTGGCCGCCCGAGAGCAGGCCGACCTTGGCGTTGAGACGCGTGTCCAGACCAAGGTCCAGGCGCTTGAGTAGCTCAACGTACTCATCTTTCTCGGCCTTGGTGACGCCCCACGAAAGGCCGCGACGCTGGCCGCGACGCTTGGCGAGGGCCAGGTTCTCGGCGATTTGCATGTCGGCAGCGGTACCGCGCATGGGGTCCTGAAACACGCGGCCCAGGTACTTGGCGCGCTGCGACTCGCTCAGGCGCGAGATATCGGTGCCGTCGAGCTCAATAACGCCCGAATCGAGCGGGTACACGCCGGCGATCATGTTGAGCAGCGTGGACTTGCCGGCGCCGTTGCCGCCGATCACGGTTACAAAGTCGCCGTCATTCAGGGTGAGGTCGACGCCGGTGAGCGCGCGCTTTTCGGTGACGGTGCCCTTGTTAAAGGTCTTCTTGACGTGCGAGAGCTTAAGCATCTGCCTCATCCCCCTTCGTGTAGGAGCTGCGGAGCTTATAACGCTCCCAAACCACGGGCACGCACAGAGCCACAGCGACAATCACAGCGGAGAGCAGCTTCATGTCGTTGGCGTCCATGCCCAACTGCAGCACGATGGCGCGGATAAGGAAGTACACCACGGAGCCAAAGACGGCGGAGGCAAGACGGACGCTAAACTGCGTGAGGCCGCCGGGCAGCAGACGGCCGAGCACCTCACCGATAACAATGGCGGCAAGACCGATAACGATGGCACCGGTGCCCATACCAATGTCGGCATACTTCTGGCTCTGGCAGATGAGCGCGCCCGAAAGGCCGATGAGGGCGTTGGAGAGCACGAGGGCGATCATCTTGGTGGAGTTGGTGTTGACGCCCAGGGCGCGGATCATGTACTCGTTGTTGCCGGTGGCGCGCAGCGCCGAGCCGATCTCGGTGCCAAAGAACCAATACAGGATGGCAACGATAGCCACGGCGAGCAGGATGCCCAAGATGATGGCAACGGTGGACTGCGGCAGACCGGTCATATTGCTGACGGCCGAGAACACGGTGCCCTTGGCAAGAATGGGCGTATTGGACTTGCCCATGATGCGTAGGTTGATGGACCACAGGCTGATCTGGGTGAGGATTCCGGCGAGGATCGCGGGAATCTCAAAGACGGTGGTCAGAATGCCCGTGACGGCGCCCGCGATGGCGCCGGCGCACATACCGGCCAGCACGGCGAGCAGCGGGTCGACGTTGTTATTGACGATGAGTACGGCGCAGACGCAGCCGCCGAGGGCAAAGCTGCCGTCGCAGGTCATATCGGGGATGTCGAGCAGGCGGAACGTGATAAACACGCCAAGCACCATAATGCCCCAGAGGACGCCCTGCGAAACGGCGCCCTGCAATGCAATGAGCATGCTTCATACCTCCTAGGATAGGGTGGACACGTGATGTTCCATAATAGCGGTAACAATGAATATAAGAACGGCAGGCAAACGTTTTGTTATATCTGAAACAAGCAGGGCGAACGCCGGTCTATGACGTTCGCCCCAATGGCTCAGATATTGAATAACGCAGCTATGGGCGAGAACGAACCCTAGATGCGTTACGGCGCATGGTGCTACTCGTCCAGGGCGGAAAGGTCGATGCCCAACGCCTCGGCCATCTCGTCGTTCTTGACGACGACCAGGTTCTTGCTCGAGAGGTGCTTGATCGGCATGTCTTCGGGCTTGGCCTCGCCCTTCAGGATCTTAACGGCCATCTCGCCCGCGGCGTAGCCCAGGTCCTCATAGTTGATGGAGAGGGTGAACAGGCCGCCGGCCATGCACATACCCTCCTCGCCAGTCACGAAGGGGAGCTTGTTCTCCTTGCAGATCTGACCGACCTGCGAAGCGCCCGCGGCGATGGTGTTGTCGGTGGGGGAGTAGAGCGCGTCGACCTTGCCCACGGCGGACTCGACGACGGACTGGATCTCGTTGGAGCTCGAGACGGTGAAATCGGTGTACTCGAGGCCCAGCTTGTTGAGCTCCTTCTTGGCGGCTTTGATCTGGACGTCGGAGTTGGACTCGGCGGTGCAGTAGAGCAGGCCGACCTTTTTAACGTCGGGCAGGACCTTCTGCATCATCTCGAGCTGCTCGGCGACTGGGGTGAGGTCGGAAGCGCCCGTGACGTTGGTGCCGGGCTTGTCGTTGTCCTGGACCAGGCCGGAGGCGGCGTAGTCGGTGATGGCACAGCCCACGATGGGGATATCGGCCGTGGCGCCGGCGGCAGCCTGCGCGGCGGGCGTGGCGATGGCATAAATCAGGTTGACGTTGTCGCCCACAAACTTGTCGGCAATGGACTTACACGTGGACTGGTCGTTCTGGGCGTTCTTCTGGTCGATCTTGACCTTAAGGCCGCTCTCCTTGATGGCCTTGACAAAGCCGTCGTTGGCGGCATCGAGTGCGGAGTGCTCGGTGAGTTGCAGAACGCCGATGGTGTAGTCGGAACCGGCGGCAGCAGAGCCGGAACCAGAGTTGCCGCCGCATCCGGCGAGCGGGGCGAGCGCGAGCAGACCGGCGGAGACCAGAAGGCTCCTGCGGCTGATGGTGATGTCCTTCATATCATTACCCCCAGTATAAAAATGGCTGGAAACACTGCACTGGGACAAAGTGCAAGTGGAACTATAGTAGCGCTGATGTCCATTTTTACAACAGCCTGGCGGGTTTTTTAATACAGAATCGGATGGGCGGTACGGGTAGTCGAATGGGCGGCGGAGGGTCTTATGCGGCGGAGGCGGCGTCGTCCTCGTCCAGGGCGGCGAAGAGCTTCTTGCCGTCGAGGAGACGTGTGGTGACGTTTCTCATGCGGCCGATCTCAACGGTACGCAGCGTGTCGTCGGCGCCTCGCGCGTCATAGACCGTTCCCAGCAAATACGAGATGCCGTCTCGTTGCTTGATGGCAAAGGGCCGGAGTGTCATCCGCGCCACTTCGACCTCTCCGCGTGCCGTGACACTCGAAATATCAAAACTCACCGTGGTTCCGTGGTCGATGGCCTGCTCGATGAGCTCGCAGGCATCGATGCGCTTGACGGGCGTGCGTGTGGCCTTGGTGGATTTGTCGCCTGCGCTTGGAGCAGGTTCGGGCATATCGAGATAGTCGCGAACATCGGCGCTCGCCATGGCGACCAGGTGCTGCGCCATGCTCTTTCGAATGGCTATGGGCGTCGATCGGTTGCGCATGACCATGCCGTGGAGCCGTATGATCTCTTCGTCAGCAAGCGGGCGGGTGAGGAGCCGATAGCCCACGCCGCGTTTATAGTCGATTTCGTATCCGGCGTGACGAAGTGCAGATATTGAGGTATAGATGCTGCGGCGTGCCGCCGAGATGGGCATGCGGGCGGGGTCGTCGGGATGGGCGAGGAGCTCGACCAGCTCGTCGGAAAGCAGTGCCTTGTCCTCGCCGGTGTTCTCGCTCAAGAGCTGCAGGATGCGTACGGCGCGATAGGCTGCCATCGAGGCGGAGCCCCTGGTCGTGGTCTCGTAGTTTTCAACAACGGCTTCGGTCATAGCGCCCACGTCCTTTCCGTTTTTGGTGATGGCAGATCAGAGCCTAGGGCGCGAAGCCTGGCCAAGGACGCGTGACGCCTTGGACGGTCGATGGTTGCCGGCAAACGGCGGGTCGAGTTTTCAACAACCCTGCCTAACTGACCAAAACCTTGCCAAAAGCTTGACGGATGCTGTTGAAAAAAGCGCCCCTCGGCTTGCCGAGAGGCGCTGGCGTGATGCACTGGAACGCGTTTGGTGGCGCTATGGCGATTAGAAGTCGGCGTTACCCACGGTACGAGGGTGCGGCAGGACGTCGCGGATATTGCCCACGCCGGTGAGGTACATCACCAAGCGCTCGAAGCCCAGACCGTAGCCGGCGTGCTTGCAGGAACCGTAGCGGCGCAGGTCAAGGTAGTACTTGTACTGCTCGGGATTCATACCCAGGTCCTTGATGCGGGTCTCGAGCAGATCCAGGCGCTCCTCGCGCTGGGAGCCGCCGATAATCTCGCCGATACCGGGAACCAGGCAGTCGGCGGCGGCGACGGTCTTGCCGTCCTCGTTCATGCGCATGTAGAACGCCTTGATCTCGGCCGGGTAGTCGGTTACGAAGGTCGGGCGCTTAAAGTGCTCTTCGGTCAGGAAACGCTCGTGCTCGGTTTGCAGGTCGATGCCCCAGCTCACGGGATAGTCAAACTTGTGACCCGCAGCGACGGCCTGCTCCAGGATCTCGACGGCCTCGGTATAGGTGACGCGGGCAAAGTCGGAGTTGGCGACATGGTCCAGGCGCTCGAGCAGACCCTTGTCCACAAACTTGTTGAGCATGTTGAGCTCGTCGGGGCAGGTGGCCATAACGTCTTTAAGGACGTACTTGAGCATGGCCTCGGCGTTATCCATGTAGTCGTTGAGGTCGGCAAATGCCATCTCGGGCTCAATCATCCAAAACTCGGCGGCGTGGCGCGTGGTGTTGGAGTTTTCGGCGCGGAAGGTGGGGCCAAAGGTGTACACGTCGCCAAAGGCCATGGCAAAGTTCTCGGCATTGAGCTGGCCGGACACGGTGAGGCTCGCATGCTTGCCAAAGAAGTCCTGGCTCCAGTCGACCTCGCCGGACTCGGTGAGGGGCGGATTTTTGGGGTCGAGCGTGGTCACGCGGAACATCTCGCCGGCGCCCTCGCAGTCACTCGTGGTGATGATGGGGGTGTTGACGTAGACAAAGCCCTGCTCCTGGAAGAAGCGGTGGATAGCGGCGGCCGCGACAGAGCGGATACGGAACACGGCGCGGAACAGGTTGGTGCGCGGGCGCAGGTGCTGCTGGGTGCGCAGGAACTCGACGGTGGCACGCTTTTTCTGCAGCGGGTAATCCGGGGCGCTGACGCCCTCGACCTCGATGGAGGTGGCAGAAAGCTCGAAGGGCTGGGGCGCATCGGGGGTCAGCTTGACGGTGCCGGTGCAGATGAGGGCGGCCGAGACGTTTTGATGGGCGATCTCGTCGTAGTTGTCGAGCGCCTCGCGGTTCATGACGACCTGCAGGTCGCGGAAGCAGCTGCCGTCGTTGAGTGTAACGAAGCCAAAGTTCTTCATGTCGCGGACGGACTTGACCCAGCCGGCAACGGTGACGGTCTGGCCACCGAGCGACTCGGCATCGGCATAGAGCTGCGCGATTTTGGTGCGGTTCACGTATCCTCCCATAACGGTTGAATGATAGTTATCCATACAGTTCGATATTCTAGCAGCTCGGCTCATTTGGGCTATACAGATAAGGCATTGGCGGGATGGTTTTTCAAACGAAAAGCGCCCGCGGCCAAATGGTCGCGGGCGCTTGACGAGGTGCCTTTTGGCTGTGTGCGCGGGACCTGGCTACTTGGTCTTGGCTACCAGCAGCGGGTCGCCAAGCTTGACGAGCGGGTTGCCGCCGATAAGCGTGCCAGACTCGCCGACGTGGTCGATGCTCTTGAGGCGGTCGAGCTCAGAGATGATGACGGTCACGATGTCCTCGTGACCGGCGGCCTTGATAGCGTCGCGGTCGAAGCTGATGAGCGGCTGGCCGGCCTTGACCGTGTCGCCCATCTCGACGAAGCGGGCAAAACCCTTGCCGTTCATTTCCACGGTGCCCAGGCCAACATGGATGAACACGCGAAGACCGTCCTCGGTGATCATGCCGATGGAGTGGTTGGTGACGGTGGTGGCGCCGATACGGCCGTTAGCGGGGGCGTAAATGGTGCCGGTAATGGGCTCGATGCCGTAGCCCTGGCCGAGCATGCCCGAGGCGATGGTCTCGTCGGGAACCTCACTCAGATTGACGAGCACGCCGTTGACGGGAGCGTAGATGACGCCTTCGCGGGTGGCGAAGCTTGCTGCGGGCGGAACGGACGCCTCGCCCGACGAAGTGAACGTGGACTTGAGCGAATCGAGCAGACCCATAGATGCCTCCAACGTATCAGGCGCGCATGTTGCACGCGTGTGGTTTGCCGGAAACGTTTCGTACGTGTTTCCCAGCACGGTCAGCGCTCCTATTTTACGCTGCTTAACGATGGTCCTGAGCTGGGATTATGTGATATATCAGTTGATGGCCAACTTATTGCGGGGGTGTTTCTGCGCCGCGGGCTCAAGTGGGGTACGCTAAGGTGCGAAAAACGAGCGCGCACGAATCGCACGGAGGGAGCACCTATGTTTATTGAGAACCATGCGCTGTGGGGCGAGGAGCCGACCGAGGATTATCCGGCGACGTTTACGTATCTGGGTGCCGAGCCGCTGCCCGACAAGCCCAATGGCCGCCGCCCCGCGGTGATCATCTGCGGCGGAGGCGGGTTTACGCATATCGCTCCGCACGAGCAGGACCCGGTGGCGTTTGCATTTTTGGACCGCGGCTACCAGGCCTTTGTGCTCAACTATGTGACGAGTGCTACGGGCGACGTGAGCTTTCCACACCCGCAGGCGGACCTCGCCAAGATGATCGCTACCGTGCGCGCCAACGCCGACGAGTGGCATGTCGATCCCAAGCGCGTGTGCATCGTGGGTTTCTCGGCGGGCGGCATGATCTGCGCCTCGTTGGCAACGCAGTGGAAGACCGGACCCTTCGCGGGCCTTGCCGGGGCTCGTCCGGAGGATATTCGTCCCGACGCCGTGGTACTGGGCTATCCGTTGCTTGACCTTGCCTATGTGCGCGACATGCAGACACGCGACCCGCGCATCGACCTGCGCGTGCCCAAGACGGGTGGCAAGACGGGGCGCGATCTGCTCAACGACTACCTGTCGATGGTGACGGGTGGCGAGGCAACTGACGAGCATTTGGCCGATATCTGCCCCACCACACATGTTTCGCGTCAGATGCCGCCAACCTTTGTGTGGGGCGTGTCCGACGACAAGACGGCGCCGATCGCACAGGTCTACCCGTTTGCCCAGCGCATGGCCGAGGAGGGCGTCGTATGCGAGATGCACGTCTTTGACCAAGGTGGTCACGGCCTTTCGCTCGGCAACGCCAATACCGCGGTCGATAACGAGGACAAGCAGGTGGCGGTCCGTCCATGGATTCGCCTAGCCTTCCGCTTCCTGGAGCGCCACGGTTTCTAGACCGCGCAGCACGAGAGTGGATAATCTCCCATTTTTTGGTCTGCTTTTCGACAAAAACGGGGGATTATCCACTCTCGTGAGATGGGCGTCTGATAGCTTTCCTTGTTGTATTTCTACCAAACGGTGAACTGGGCGTTTTCCGTGTTCCAATGGACATCGCGAACGTAGTCGCGCACGCCCGTCGCGTCTCGTGCTTCGAACAACTCAAGAATATGAGCATGTTCGTTGTTGGCTTTATTGAGCAGTTTGCAAGCCGTCTCTTGGTCAACAGTCTCGTAATCGCGCTTGATAAAGCAACGCTCGAGCTGCGAGATCATATCGCGCAGACGGTCGTTGCCACAGCGGTTGAAGTACGTAAGGTGAAAGTCTCGCTGAATGTCGTCATACTTACGGATGAGACCGCCTTGGATCGCGAGGTCCATGGAGCCGACGAGAAATTTCAGCTGCGTAATATCGTCGTCAGTTAGATTCGGACAGGCGAGATATGCGGCCTGCCCGTCGAGCGGCCCCATAATCTCAAAGACTTCAACGGCGTTTTGCTGATCGAACCCACGGACGCGGAATCCGCGGCGGGGGAGATTGTCCAGATAGCCGTCGCTTGCGAGCTGGATGAGCGCTTCGCGGACCGGCGTGCGCGACACGCCCATGGCATCGCAGATCGCCTGCTCGCTCAGCCGGTCGCCGGCCGAAAGCTCGCCGGCGTCAATACGGCTCGAAATATAGTCGTATACGTGGTCCTTCAGGGGCTTTCTGAGCGTTTCCATGAGCCTATGTTCCTTAACGGTATATTTCTAAAAGCAAATACGTTTCACTTGAATAGCTCAGTTGAATTATAGAACGACCGGCTAAATCATGCTACTTTGCGCCGATACGTAAGAATACGCTTACCGAAGAATACCTACCGTTCAGGATTGTATACAATATACAAAACAGGAAAACCGCCCTAAGATAAAGCCATCGAAAGGAAGGCGGGCGCGAAGAAGTCCCGCTCTCTGCTAAGAGATCCAAGGAGGATCATCATGACCAAGTTCAGCCACGTCATCATCCGCCGCCCCGGCAAGTCCCTGAGCAATGGCATCACGAGTGCCCCCGAGCTTGGCCAGCCCATCTACGAGCGCGCCATCGAGGAGCACTACGATTATGAGCATGCGCTCGAGCAGTGCGGCGTTGACGTGTCGGTGCTGCCGGCACTCGAGCAGTATCCCGACAGCTGCTTCGTCGAAGATCCGGCCGTTATCACTCGCTGCGGCGCCATCATTACCAACCCCGGCGCCGATAGCCGCAACGGCGAGAAGGACGAGATTGAGCCGGCCGTCCGTCGCTTCTTTGACGACGAGCATGTCAAGCACATCGTTTCTCCGGGCACGCTTGACGGCGGCGACGTCATGATGGTCGGTGACCATTTCTACGTCGGTCGCTCCGCTCGTACCAACGAAGAGGGCATTCGCCAGTTCTGTGAGATTCTCGAGGGCTGGGGCCTCGAGGGTTCTGAGGTTCCGCTGGAGGAGGTCCTGCACCTCAAGACGGGCGTCAACTACATCGAGGACAACAACATGCTCGTCTCTGGTGAGTTCATCGATAAGCCTGACTTTGCCCAGTACAACAAGATCGTCGTGCCCGAGGACGAGGCGTACGGCGCCAACTGCATCTGGGTCAACGGTACGGTCATCGTTGCCGAGGGCTATCCGACTGTGCTCAAGGCCGTGCAGGATCTGGGCTACAAGACACTCGTCGTCGACACCTCCGAGTATCGCAAGGTCGACGGCGGCCTTTCTTGCCTGTCGCTGCGCTTCTAACGCGATAGCTGTAACAGTCTGATGATCGCTTGACCGATGGCCCGGCACCCGATTCGGGACGTCCGGGCCATCTTTCGTTCGATCACATGATGAAGGGGGTGCACATACAATGGCCTCTAAAACTTCTAACGACGAGATTATCGACCCCAATGGTCTGGATCTCTTCCGTCTGACCATGATGGTCATCACTGCGAGCATCTGCGGCGGTATCTTTTCTCTTGCCGGCGATATGGCGGCAGGCGGAGCCAATACCGGTGCGGTTATCGTCTCGTGGGGAATTTGCTTTATTGGCGTCTTTGCGTTGATGATGGTGTTCAACGGTTTGTCTCAAGCCCGTCCCGACCTGACCGGTGGCATCTATGCATACGCTGCGGCCGGTTTTGGCGATTACATTGGATTCAACTCCGCCTGGGGCTACTGGATCAGCGCATGCCTTTCCAACGTGAGCTTTGCACTTTTGCTGTTTAGCGCGCTGGGCTATTTCTTCCCTGCGTTTGGCGCGGGCAACAACCTGCTTTCTATCGTCTGCGCCAGCGTGTTTTTGTGGTTCCTTACCGCCCTTGTGCTTCGTGGCGTTAAGGAGGCTGCGGGCATTAACACGATTGTCACCTTGGCGAAGCTGGTGCCGCTGGGACTCTTTGTGCTGAGCATTGTGCTCCTGGGCAAGTTCAACGTCGATATCTTTATGGACAACTTCTGGGGAGAGCCGGCTGGTCCTGGCTTTGGCGAGCAGGTTGTCTCGACCATGATTGCCCTTGTCTGGGTCTTCACGGGCATCGAGGGCGCCGTTGTCATCTCGGGCCGCGCAAAGTACGTGCGTGACGTCGGTCGCTCGACGGCGCTCGGATTTGCGGCGGTCTTTGTCCTGTATTTGATTATTTCTATGCTGTCGCTCGGCATTATGCCGCGAGAGGAGATGGCACAGCTTGCAACGCCCTCCATGGCGGGAATTCTCGAGTGCGCAATCGGTCCGGTTGGTGCTGCCATCGTAAACCTTGGCGTTATCCTTTCGTTGGTCGGCGCGCTGCTGGGCTATGTCATCATTGCGTCCGAGACGCCGTTCGAGGCGGCGCGCCAGGGATCCTTCCCGCTGGCGTTTGCCAAGACGAACAAGCACGACGCCCCGGTGGTAACGGTTCTCGTGAGCTCCGGCATTACGCAGCTCTTCTTGATCGTGTCGTATGTGGCGGCGAGCACCTACCAGTTCTTCTATAGCTGCGCAGTCAACACGATTCTGGTTCCGTATGTCTGCTCGGCTGCCTATTACATGGTGATTGGCTGGAAGAACGAGCATCTGGACGGGCCGCATGCGCCCAGCGTCGGCAAAGCCCGCTTCTTCGGTACGCTCGGCTTCATCTACACATTGTTCCTGGTGTGGTCGACGGGTCTTCAGGGCGTTATGATCACGACGATTCTTTTTGCTCCGGCCATTCCCGTTTATATGCTGGGCGAGCGAGGCCGCGGTAAACCGGTGCTTCCGCATCTGCACGACAAGCTGATCGCAGCGGTGGTCATTGTCGTGGCAATCATTTCGCTGTATCTGCACTTTGCCGGCATTGCGCCGATAGTCTAAGACTGCGGCAAGCTTCATCGCTTGGTAAGCCGACGGAGGCATCGCGTGCCGGTGCCGTTCGGTAATCCATAACTGACGTGGGCCTCTGTAACGTGCCTTTGTGAGCGCCCACCAAGCCCGCGCAGGTGACATTTGTTGCCAGCGCGGGCTTTTGTTGTTGCGGCGAAATGCTGCCGGCAGCTGGGGACGTTCCTATTGTGCCGGCACCCTGGGACACTCCTTGGATGTTCCGCATGCGACGGAGGGAACGGATCATTTTGTCGAGGGGCGGGCGGCTGCTTCGGTCCTCGGGGAAACCGCGTCCCGTTTCGAGAGCAGATTCCGGGCCGCAGTTTCCCCGAGGGCTCCATTGGGAAATTGCATCCCAGTCTGAGCGCCGATTCCGGGCTGCAGTTTCCGCTAGATGCCTCAACCGGAAAGCCCATCCCGTTTAGGTGTTCCGGAGTGGGATTCGGTTTCCGCAGCAGGCCCGTCTGGGAAGCAATGGCCCAGAATCCCCCCTGCGCCAATCTGTCGATTGAACGTCGTTGCATGTTCGCGCTATCATGCATGGTTAAATTGGTTAGCCTTGGCAAACGGTTGGCCAAGGTAAACAAAATGCAACGCCCTGTGGGCGCCGGGGGAGGAACACGGACGTGAAGCTCGATACACTCGAGATAGGAAAGGACGCCGTTGTCGCATCGGTGGCATCGGACGACCAGGCACTCCGACAGCATATTTTGGACATGGGCCTAACGCCGGGCACCGAAGTCACCATGATGAAATACGCCCCCATGGGCGACCCGCTCGAGATTCGCCTGCGTGGCTATGAGTTGACGCTGCGCAAGGACGATGCTGCTCGCATCGAGCTCGTGGGTGTTCACGACACCGATATGGGTCCGCGCGCCAACGCCGCAATCGGCACGACAGATCACCCGGCACTGGGCGAGGGGACGTATTCGCCTCGTGCTGCCAAGACGGCCGTGCCCGAGGGCGCACCGCTGCATTTTGCCCTCGCCGGTAACCAAAACTGCGGCAAGACCACGCTGTTCAACCAGCTTACGGGCTCCAACCAGCACGTTGGTAACTTTCCCGGCGTGACGGTCGACCGCAAAGATGGCACCATCCGCAACCACCCCGAGGCAAGCGTTACCGACCTGCCCGGCATTTACTCCCTGTCGCCGTACACGGGCGAGGAGATCGTGAGCCGCCAGTTTATCCTGGATGAGCATCCCGACGCCATCATCGACATCATCGACGCTACCAACATCGAGCGCAATCTGTATCTGACGCTGCAGCTTATGGAGCTCGATCGCCCCATGGTCATCGCGCTCAACATGATGGACGAGGTGACGGCAAACGGCGGCGCCGTGGACGTCAACCTGCTCGAGAGCCTGCTGGGCGTGCCCGTTGTTCCCATTAGCGCCGCGCGCAACGAGGGTATCGGCGAGCTGGTTGACCATGCCCTGCATGTGGCACGGTTCCGCGAACGTCCCGGCCGCCTGGACTTCTGCGCACCCGATGGCTCGGACGGCGGTGCACTGCATCGCTGCATCCACGGCATTGCCAACCTTATCGAGGACCATGCTGCGACGGCGCACATTCCCGTGCGTTTTGCAGCGACCAAGCTGGTTGAGGGCGACGAGCTGGTAACCGAGGCGCTTCACCTGGACCGCAACGAACTCGACGCCATTGAGCACATCATCACTCAGATGGAGGGCGAGGCGGGTACCGACCGCCTGTCCGCGCTGGCCGATATGCGCTTTAGCTTTATCGGCGACGTGTGCGGGCGCTGCGTCGTCAAGCCGCACGAGAGCCGCGAGCACGTGCGCTCCGTCAAGATCGACCGCATCCTGACGGGTCGCTACACGGCCATTCCGGCGTTTCTGGTGATCATGGGCCTCGTCTTTTGGCTGACGTTTGGCGTGATCGGCGCGGCGTTGCAGGGACTTATGGAGGACGGCATCGCCGCCATCATCGCCTCGGCCGATGCGGGCCTCAAGGCGTTCGGCACCAACGACGTGGTGCGTTCGCTCGCCGTCGACGGCGTCCTTACGGGCGTGGGCAGCGTGCTGACCTTCCTGCCGATCATCGTCGTGCTCTTCTTGTTCCTCTCCATTCTGGAAGACTCCGGCTACATGGCGCGCGTGGCCTTTGTCATGGATAAGGTGCTGCGCCGCTTTGGCCTGTCGGGCCGTAGCTTCGTGCCCATGCTCGTTGGTTTTGGCTGCACCGTGCCGGCAATCATGTCGACCCGCACACTGCCGTCCGAGCACGACCGCAAGATGACGGTTATGCTCACGCCGTTCATGAGCTGCTCGGCCAAGCTGCCGGTCTACGGCCTGCTGTGCGGGGCGTTTTTCCCGCAGGCGACGGTTCCTGCCATGGTCTCGCTCTATCTGATCGGCATCGCGGTCGGCTGCGTCGCGGCCCTGGTACTCAACCGCACGGCATTTAAGGGCGACCCGGTGCCGTTTATCATGGAGCTTCCCAATTACCGCCTACCGAGCGTCAAGACGACGGTGATGCTGGCATGGGATAAGGCCAAGGACTTTATCACCAAGGCCTTCACCATCATCTTTGCCGCTACCGTGGTCATCTGGTTCCTCCAGACGTTCGACATTCGCTTTAACGTGGTCGCTGATCAGTCGCAAAGCCTCCTTGCGGGCCTTGGTAGCATCATCGCGCCGGTGCTGGCGCCGCTTGGGTTTGGTGACTGGCGCGCATCGACGGCGCTCGTCACCGGACTTATTGCCAAGGAGAGCGTCATCTCGACCCTGACGGTGCTTTTGGGTGCAACCTCGCCCGCGGCGCTGTCGACTATGTTCTCGCCGTTTACCTCCTACGTGTTTTTGGTCTTTACGCTGCTGTACCCGCCTTGCGTGGCGGCAATCGGCGCCGTCAAGAGTGAGCTGGGCGCGCGCTATGCCGTGGCCGTATTCGCGTTTCAGGTGACGGTCGCCTGGATCGTGGCGTTTGTCGTGCATTCGGCGGGCATATTGCTGGGGTTGGCTTAGGGGCGCGTTGATGCTCCGCGCTTTTGGGCGAGCAACAATTCAATAAATATGAGCCAAAATACCGGTAATTGTCGGCCTGCGGGGACTGTCCTACGCTGCAGGTTGCCGTTCGCTGCCTATTTGCTGCCGTTTACGGATTCGTAAATACTTGCAATCGTCAGTCGATTTAACCGCATTACGCGATGCCGATGCGCATTTTGTGTGCCCCTTTCTACAATCACTTTGTGTCTATTGCCGAACATGTCTTCCGTTTCGCCTGTGTGGGGACGTGGGGTGCAATAGTCGTTTGTAGAGGCTCATTGAGGAGGGAATTGATGAAAGAAAAATTCCAATCGTTCGGAAAGGCAATGCTCGTTCCGATTACGCTCATTGCCATTTCCGGTCTCTTTTTGGGTATCGGTAGCGTTTTTACGACCGAACTGACCCTTGTGTCCCTTGGCGTTAATTGGGACTGGTATGCCGCTTCGCCGCTCTTTACGTTCTTCTCGGTATTTAAGGGTCTCGGCGAGGTAATCATTGGAAACCTCGGTGTTTTGTTTGCCGTCGGCTGCGCCTTCTCCTTGTCTCGCAAAGAGAAGGGCTGGGCTGCCTTTTCTGCCCTTGTCTGCTATCTCACCATGCTCAAGACGGTTGAGATTCTGCTTGGAGCAGCTGGCTTGGCTGCCGACAATACAACGGTGGAAGCTCTTCAGAAGGTCGGCCTTACGTCCATTCAAGCGAGTGAGCAGTCCGCACTCTACACTACCTCGCTCGGCTTTTTTGGCTACAGCTCTGGTGTCTTTGGCGGCATTATCGTGGGCTGCCTGGTCGCCTGGATCACCGGCCGTTTTTACAAGACCAAGCTTCCAACGGCGCTGGCGTTTTTTGCGGGCAGTCGAACGGTTCCCATTGTATCGCTGGTCGCCGGTGGCGTCCTGGGCGGCATCATGTACTTCGTTTGGCCCGTCATCGGTGGATGCTTCTCGGGTATTGCGACGTTCGTGAAAGGCTCCGGTCTGGTCGGTACGTTTGTCTATCGCTGGGTGCTCGAGAGCCTTGTGCCGTTTGGCTTGCATCCGCTGCTCGAGACGCCCATGTATTGGACTGAGCTTGGCGGCTCCATGGTCGTCGACGGAACGCGCGTGGTGGGCAATAGCGCTATTCAGCTTGCACAGCTAGCTTCTCCCAGTAGCGACAAGCTCTTGGTTAGGGCCTTCATGGCTGGCTATGGCATTAACGATTACGCGTTGTTCCCGGGCATCGCCCTTGCTATGTGGTCTTGTGCCAAGCCCCAGAACCGCAAGAAGGTTGCTGGTCTTTTAATCCCCACAGTGATTTCGACTGTTTTCTTTGGCGTTACGGAGCCTATTCTCTTTACGTTCCTGTTTGCCGCCCCCTGGCTCTACTTTGGCGTTTACGCTCCGCTTTCCGGACTGGGTGAAGTTCTCTCGGAGGCAATGGGCGTTTCGGTGTACCAGGGAAATATCAAGGACCTGATCCCATTCTTATTCCGCCCCGAGAAGCTTAATCTGCTTCCGTACCTTATTCTGCTCCCCGCCTTTTTCCTGGCAGCTTTCTTCCTCTTCCGGTTCTTTATTACTAAGTTCGATATCAAGACGCCCGGTCGAGACGATGGTGACGATATTGAGTTGATCAACAGCAGAGCCGAGTTCGAGGCAAAGGCCGCTGAGGCAAAGGGCGAGTCTGATAGCACTCCCGAGAAGACAGTCCAGGGCCGTGCGACCAAGGACAGCGCGCTTGCTGTTGGCATTGTCGAAGCGCTTGGTGGAGCCGACAACATTGATGATCTTGACAACTGCATCTCACGTCTTCGCGTGATTGTCAAGGATGGTTCTAAGGTTGCAGACGACGAGGTGTTCACCAAGAATCTTGAAGCTATGGGCGTTATCCGCCTGAGCGACAAGGCAATCCAGGTCATTTACGGTCCTCGTGTCGGCGAAGTCGCTTCTGAGGTGCACGAAGTTCTCGGTGACGAGTAAAACGCGCAAGTGGCTTTCAATTGCATAGCGCAATTCTAGGGCTTGGCTTCCTATCGCATGATTTAGGGAGCCAAGCCTTCTTGTTTTAGATTGTCAAGGCAGATACTCAATAGTTCTTCGAATGCGAGAATACAACTTCCGGTAAAGCAGTTAGGCTTAACGTTCTTAAGATCCATTGGGTGATCGTCATGTATCGTAAAGATCGCGTCTGCCGTCTTGGCGAGCTCGCTGTCTTCGTTGCCGGTAAACGCGAGGGTCGTAATGCCCGCGTCGTGGCATGCCCTTGCGGTTTCCAGGATGGCTTCTGTCTGGCCCGATTTGGATATGAGCATCATGCAGCTGAGCGTATTTCGGTTGGATTCGACAAACTGATCGGTTTCTAGGAAGTCCTGTATGACGGCCAAAAAGCCAAGTCCAACGAGCTTGGTCGCCATGTACTGCGCAACGATGCGTGAGAAGCCCTCTCCGTTTACTCCGATCATTCTGTTGCGATGCAGTGCGGCGATGAATACGTCTACATCTCCGGTGTGGCATACGAAGTGGACGCTACTGTCTTTGAGTGATTGATTCATTTCGCGGGAGACATGCTGAAGGTGCTTGAGATCGTACATCATTTCGCGGTAGCCACGGTAGCCGAGCTTTTTCGAAAGCCTGATGACTGTCGTCATGCTGGTAAAGCATGCCATGGCGACGGGTTTTATGCCAATATCATCGAGGGTGTCGATATTGTTGAGCAGGTATTCGAGTACGCTTTGCTCGGTTTCGGATAGCTTTGCGGCTGAGTAGAGCTTGGAAATCTGCTTTTTATCAACCATCGGTGCTCCCTTCCCGCCGGACGTGTGTGGCCGCTTCCGTTGCGTAAATAATAACTCCTTGGGGAATTCCTTTCCCGCCTTGCAGCCGGGGCGGGAAGCGGCCCTCCATGCTGGATACAATATCCATACACAGGCGAACCGTGCAATATTGAATGTGCTAATTGGGGGTTTCGATATGAAACTTACGGTCATAGGCGGCGGTGGCGTCCGCTCCATGTTTTTGGCAAAGAGCATAGCCCAGCAGGCGTCATCGCTTGGAATCGATGAACTTGTGTTTATGGACAATGATCCCGAGAAGCTGCGCATCTACGGTGGCCTTGCCGCCCATGTCTCGGGCATGCTTTGCCCCACGCTTAATTTTTCACTGACGGGCGATGCAGTCGAGGCCGTTAAGGACGCCGATTACGTGATCACGACGATTCGCGTCGGTGGGGACCATATGCGCGTTCGCGATGAGCGCATTGCTCTCTCACATGGGGTTCTTGGCCAAGAGACGACTGGCGCAGCCGGCGTGTCTTTTGCCATGCGCTCCGTCCCTGCGCTTGCTTCGTATTGCGAGTTAATCAAGAAGTACGCAAAGCCGGGCGTCAAGGTGTTTAACTTTACTAATCCCGCTGGCGTCGTATCTCAGGCCTTACGCGATATGGGCTACGATTTTACTTATGGCATTTGCGATGCCCCCTCGGGCATGTTGCATCAGTTTGCCGAGTATAAAGGCGTTGATCCCGCATCGGTTCAGGGCGAGTGCTATGGACTCAACCACCTCTCGTTCTTCCGCAATGTGACGGTTGACGGCGAGGACATCATGCCCGACTTGATCCACGACGACGGGGCATATGCTCATACGGATCTTAGGTTCTTCGAGAAGGATCTCGTTCTAAATCGCGGATGCGTGCCAAATGAGTACCTATACTATTTCTACTATCGCGAGCGCGCCGTTGCCAACGTTCTCTCTTCGCCCCAGACGCGCGGCGAACTAATCGAAGAAATTAATCGAGAAATGACGAGCGAGCTTGCATCTATCGATATTGAGAACGACTTCGAAAAGGGCCTCGCGTGCTTTGAGAAGTGGTACGGAATGCGCGAAAACAACTACATGGCGGCCGAGACAGGTATTCACCGCGACAAGCCGTGGACGTTTGACGTGTACGGCAAAGATGCTGGCGGATACGCAGGTGTTGCGCTCCGTTTCATGGATATTGCTCGCTCTGGCAAGACGCAGCAGATGATCCTGTGCACCCCCAACAATGGCGCCATCCCCGGCCTTCTCGATACAGATGTCATCGAGTCAACGTGCGATATCTCCACCGATGGCTGTGTACCGCATCGCGTCGAAGCCGATTCTGTGCCCGCGGGAAACCTCGAATTGATTCGTCGCGTCAAGTACTACGAGCGCACCGTGGCGCGTGGCATCGTTAACCGATCGAAGCGCGACATTGTCGAGAGCCTCGCGATGCACCCGCTCGTTAATTCGTACTCCTTGGCGAAAGACATCGCCGCGCAGTACTTTGAGCTTAACCGCGACTACATCGACGGCTGGACAGACTAGTCTGGACGTTAAAACTAGAAATCATGGATGGGCGGACCGGCGTTTATATTGGCGCTCGTTCGCCCTGCCTAGTAAGAAAACGGGTATAGAGTGAACTTGCGAGAGAACTTCAATGTCTTTCTGGAATCGGGCGATCGGGCGAAGGGATGCCGGAGTGGCTGCACGATGGCGTTATATATCCCCTTGTTTGTTATGAGCGCGCTTCAAATTGGTGTATCAAACGTTGCAACTGAGCTCGCCTATATCAATCCGTCCATTACGCTTATTTGCACTGTGGTCGCGGCCTTTTTAAACCTGCTTCTATCGAATGTGGCTTTTTCATTATTTGCCGTCGACCGGTCCAAAGAGACGGTGCAACCTGCTCGAACCCCTCCGGTTTATCTCTTGGCCTCGACGGTTCCCCTCCAGATTTCTGGGGCGCTGCTAATTTATTTGGTTCACTTGATTTTATCGGCAATTGTAGTCTTTGCCTCGCTTGCGAGCAGCCAGCTCGGGGTGTTGTGCTCGCTTGTGGTGGCAGTAATCGTGACGCTTCTTTCCGCGTCGTTCGTATTCGTGTTAATTGAAGATGCGGGCGTGGAGCAGAGGGGACTACGAGGCATTCGGTTTGCACCACGCTACATCATGCGTTCGGTCACGGTGCTTCGTTCCTCCTGCAGAGAAATCGCGCGTCCCGCAACGCTGCTAGTGGCATGGAACCTGGTTGCAAGTTGCGCTATCCAGGTTCTTGTTGGATGGGTAGTTTCGAGTGCGGCGCTGCCGTCGGCACTTTCAGTGACGGCGCTTGTACATGAGGGACTTTATTATGGGGCGTTTGCTTATATCCTTCTTTTGCTAGTTCATTGTGCGGTTGCGAGTTGGCTCGAAATTGACGTGCTCATGGGGGTGTCCTTGTGCGTATCCGAGCAGGCGCGATAGCCCGAAGATGAAGCCGCGTTTTCGACATTGAGTTCCTGCGTACCTTGCTTTCTAAGTAGAATTGGCGCGCCGTCTGTTAACGATCGTTTTCCAAGAATTCTTTTGTTGCTCATTTTATAGACTTCTCATTGCTATAATCGCCCACCGCTCAAGATAATCGGAGAGGTTTTCCTATATGGCCCAAACAAAGCAAGGTGGTATCGCACTCAGGCAGTGGCTCCCGCTTATCGGGCTCGCCTGCTGTGCGTTCGTGTTCAACACGTCGGAGTTCATGCCCATCGGCCTTCTGACTGATATCGCCGCGTCGTTCTCGCTCACCGAGGCCCAGGCAGGCATCATGATCTCGGTCTATGCTTGGGGCGTCATGCTGCTGTCGCTGCCACTCATGGTGTTTGCCTCGCGCTTTGAGTTCAAGCGTATGCTGCTCGGCGTGCTCGCCGTGTTTTCTCTGGGTCAGTTCCTGTCCGCTGTGGCACCGACATATCCCATCCTGGTCTGTGCGCGCCTGGTGGTCGCTTGCGCACATGCCGTGTTCTGGTCGGTCGCCTCGATTATGGCCTCGCGCCTGGTCGACAGTCGCCACGGGGCGCTCGCCATTAGCATGATCGCCACGGGCTCGTCCATCGCGCAGATCTTTGGCCTGCCGATCGGCCGCGCCATCGGACTGGCCGTGGGCTGGCGCATGACATTCGCCGCGGTCGGGGCCCTCTCGGCTGTCGCGGTTGTCTACCAGGCCGCGGTGTTCCCGGCCATGCCGGCGGGCGAGCGCTTTACCGTCAAACAGCTGCCCGAGCTGCTCAAGAACCCGTTCCTGATTGCGCTCTACGCGGTCACGGTCTTTATGGCGACCGGCTATTATGCGGGTTACAGCTATATCGAGCCGTTCCTGGCGCAGGTCGCGCACGTCGACGCAAGCGCTATTACCATGACGCTGACGGCGTTTGGCTGCTCTGGTCTGCTCGGAAGCTGGCTGTTTGGCCGCCTGTTCGATGGGCATCGCTTCCCGTTCTTGGCTATCACGCTCTCCGGCGTGCCGGTGGCTCTGCTGCTCGTGGGTCCGGTCGCATCGTCGCTCGTAGCAGTGCTTGCCGTCTGCGCGCTATGGGGCTGCTGCTCCACGGCCTTTAACGTTGCGTTCCAGGCCGAGCTCATCAAGTACACGCCGGCGGATTCGTCGGCCGTCGCCATGTCGATCTTCTCGGGCCTGTTTAACCTCGGTATCGGCACGGGCACCGCAATCGGCGGCGCCGTGGTTTCGGGTCCCGGTATCGCTTGGATTGGCTTTGCGGGCGGGGCGATTACCGTCGTGGGCGTCATCCTTGCCATCACCGTACTGTTCCCAGCCATACGCCGCGCAAAGCCCGTCGCCTAATCACGTCCCCTCATCAGCTGCGGTGGAATAGCTCCTGTTTAAGGCCTCTGAAGGCCCAAGCAGGAATTATTTCACCGCAACTTATTTTGGGGAAGAGGATACAAGCCGGGCATACAATGGATGTCGTTGTGTTGAGCTTACCGGGAGGTTGCTATGTGGGCATACGAGACGACGTTCTATCAGATCTATCCGCTGGGCTTTTGCGGAGCTCCGCGCGAAAACGCCGCCCCCGTTGCCGAGGATGAACTCGCTCAGGCTGCCAACGCCGCGCCCAACCCCGATGCGCCCATCATGAAGATCGCCCAATGGGCCGACTACCTGCAAGAGCTCGGCATCGGTGCTGTGCTCATTAACCCGCCGCTCGAATCCGACAGCCATGGCTACGACACGCGCAGCCTGCGCCACATCGACCGCCGCCTAGGTGGCGACGCCGACTTTGCCGCCGTGTGCGAGACGCTGCACGCCCATGGCATCCGCGTGGTGCTCGATGCCGTCTTCAACCACGTCGGTCGTGGCTTTTGGGCCTTCCGCGACGTGCAGGAGCGTAAGTGGGACTCGCCCTACAAGGACTGGTTCCACATCAGTTTTGACGGCGATTCCTGCTATAGTGACGGCTTTTGGTACGAGGGCTGGGAGGGCCATTTTGAGCTTGTGAAGCTCAACCTGCAAAACCCCGCCGTGGTCGATTACCTGCTCGAGTCCGTGCGTCGTTGGGCCGAGGTCTTTGGCGTCGACGGCCTGCGCCTGGACGTTGCCTATATGCTTGACCGTGATTTCATGCGTCGTTTGCATGCCTTTACCCGTGAGCTCAAGCCCGACTTTGTGCTGATCGGCGAGACGCTCCACGGCGACTACAACCAGATCGTCAACGACGAGATGCTCGACTCCTGCACCAACTACGAGTGCTACAAGGGCCTGTGCTCCAGCTTTAACTCGGTCAACATGTTCGAGATCGCGCATTCGCTGCATCGCCAGTTTGGCGGCGATCCGTGGTGCATCTACCGCGGCAAACACCTGCTGTCGTTTGTCGACAACCACGACGTGCCGCGCCTGGCGAGCATCCTCACCGACAAGTCGTGCCTGCGTCCCGCCTATGGCATGCTCTTTGGCATGCCGGGCATTCCGTGTGTCTACTATGGCAGCGAGTGGGGGATTGCCGGCGAAAAGGGCGGCCCCGATGGTGACTGGGCGCTGCGACCTGCGCTCGATGAGCCTGCGCCCAACGAGCTGACGGCGTTCGTCACGCAGCTCACGCACCTTCGCTCGGCCGACGACGCGGCGGCCCGTGCTCTCAACTACGGTGCCTATCGCAACGTGGTGATCCAGAACAAGCAGCTGCTGTTCGAGCGCGCCTGCGACGGCGCGACGGTACTCGTGGCGGTGAATGCCGTGGACGAGCCTTACACCTTTGGCGCTGGCGAGCTCAACGGGTCCTTTGTTGACCTGCTTGCCGACGGCGCGCCCACGGTTGAGCTGACGGGTACTCTTGAGCTTGCGCCCTACGAGGTGCGCTATCTGTCGAGGGCCTAGGTCATGGCAACGCCTGACGAGGGCTATCAACATATTGAGCACGGGTTCGAGCCCGTGTTCGACCAGCACTCGCGCATCTTGGTGTTGGGGTCGTTTCCCTCAGTGCTTTCGCGTACCAATGCCTTTTATTACGGCAATCCCCAGAATCGCTTTTGGCGCGTGATGGCCGCGTGCCTCGGTGTGCTCGTGCCACCCAACGAGGGCGATCCTTTGGCAAGCGGTGAGCCCGCGACGCTCGATGCCTCCATTGCTGCCAAGCGATCCATGCTGCTGAACGGCGGCGTGGCCCTGTGGGATGTGATCGAGAGTTGCGACATTAAGGGCTCGAGCGACGCGAGCATTCGCAACGTTGTGCCGGCACATATCGAGCGCATTACCGATGTCACGCCGATTGAGGTCGTTATCTGCAACGGCGGCGCGGCCGGGCGGCTCTACAAACGATATCTACAAGAGCGGACGGGGCTACCTGCCATCGTGCTGCCGTCGACGAGTCCTGCCAACGCGGCGTGGCGTTTGGAGCGGCTTGTCGAGCGTTGGAGTGAAGCCGTTGACTGGGCAGCTTATTAATTTAGATTATTGATTGAGTGCGGGCGCCGAGGTGTTTCAGAACGCCTCGCCAGATCGGCGCGGGCACGGCTGGCTCGGCGCAAACCATGCCATTGGTGTCGATGTCCTCGGCACTGCCGCCGCCGAGTCGCTGCGCATGCTCAACCGAGCAACCCATACGCACCGCACCCACGAGCTTGTCCATCGCTTCCGAAAATGGCCGGCGTAAGAGGCCCATGCGTGGGGAATGGCGAAGCGCCGCGATGCCGCTGCCGGCGCAGATGGTAACACCGCCGCACCACGTTAGTTTACGGAGCTCGCAAGCTTCCCGCAGGCGCTTGACGGGCATGTGCGCCCCCTCGGTGCTTCTGTGGGCAACCTGCACGACGACATAGACGCGTGTCTCTGCATTCCCAAGGCGATCGAGCATCTGCTCGACAGTGATCATCGCCCCGTCATCAAATGCATCATCAACGGCGAGCACGAGGCCATCGGCGGCAGCATCGTCATCATCCGCCTTCAAGTCGACCGGTCGGGGGAGTACAGTGCCGGAAAGCTGTGCATAGGCGGCGATGGCATCCTGCAGGTCCCAGAGCAAAAACTCAAGATCGGCGCTCTCGGGAATGCTGATATACGCAATGGTTTGCAACGTCTTGGGCTTATCGCCGCGCGCGATCGTCTCCATGCCGCCTCCTTTCCGGTTGGTTTCCGTTTAGGTTACACCGTCTGGTGGCGCCTCGCCGCGCTATCCTAGTGCAACCCTTACGAAAGGAACGCCATGCGTCTGCCTATGAACACCTCGCTTGCCACGCTCAAGCCCTCCGGCATCCGTCGGATTAACGCGCTCGCCGCCCAGCACCCAGGGTGCATCGCGCTTGCGCTTGGCGAGCCCGACTTTCCCACGCCCGATGTGATTAGCGCCGAGGTGACCGCCGCGTTGGACCGCGGTGACACGCACTATCCGCCCAACAACGGTCGCCCCGCCCTGCGCGAGGCGCTATCCGCATATATGGGCGAAGCGGGCCTTGCGTTTTCGGCCGACGAGGTCATCCTGACCGACGGCGCGACCGAGGCCCTGTCGGCAACATTCATGGCTATGCTCAACCCCGGCGACGAGGTCATTATCCCCACGCCGGCCTTTGGCCTGTACGAGAGCATCGTCGTAGCCAATCACGCCAAAGCGGCCTTTTTGGATACGGAGCCTGCGCAATTCCAGATTGACGAGGAAGCGCTTCGCGCCTGTGTGACCCCGGCGACCAAGGCCATCGTTATCTGCTCGCCCAACAATCCCACGGGCTGCATTCTCAGCGCGGCCTCACTCGACGCCGTAGCGCGCGTGGCGGAGCAGGCGGGCATCTACGTGGTCTGCGACGACGTGTACAACCGCCTCGTCTATGTGGATGGCTACGAGCGCTTTGCCCAGCGCCACCCTGAGCTGCGCGATCAGACAGTGGTCATCGAGAGCTTCTCCAAGCCCTGGGCCATGACCGGCTGGCGCTTGGGTTGGCTCGCAGCCGCAGCCCCCGTCATCGCTGAGATCGCAAAGGCTCACCAATACTTAGTATCGAGTGCTGTCTCCTTCGAAATGGACGCCGCAGCCCGAGCCCTGACCGTTGACCCAACCCCCATGCTCAAAGTCTACCGAGCCCGCCGCGAACGCGTACTCGCAGCCTTAAACGCCATGGGCCTCGACGTAGTAGAGCCCGCAGGAGCCTTCTACACTTTCCCGAGCATCAAAAAGTTCGGCCTAACCAGCGAAGACTTCTGCATCAAAGCCATCAAAGAGGCCAACGTTGCCCTAGTTCCCGGAAACTGCTTCGGAACCGAAGGCCACGTCCGCCTCAGCTATTGCGTTTCCGATAAAGACCTGGACGAAGGCCTCCGCCGCCTGTCCACCTTCCTTTCAACCTTGTAGCCATCAGGGACGCAACATATCAGCCCACCGACTTAAGGCTTATGAGTGGGGGCGCCGGCCAACGGGAAACCGGGCTGCCCCAAAGTCACCGCAGGCCGCGCCGCCGAAGGCCAGGCGCAAGGTTTTCGTAGATTCCGCACGAGCCGAAGAGCACTTAATGTGCTCTTCGTGCGAGCCCAGGACCTGACCGAGCGAAAACCTTGCGCCTGGCCTTCGGCGGCGCGGCCGGATGGTGGAATTGTGTGCAGCCCGGTTTCCCGTTGACCGACGCCGGGGTCCCCGCCATAATACTTTCGGTTCACGCACGAATCCGCTGCCAGAGACAGCCGGTGCAAACGGGCATCGCCCGCGAGCTTAATGGGATATCCCGCCAGCCGAGGTGGTCGAGTAGATATGTCTTCTCGCCCCCGTCGCTCATGCAGCGCGGGGGCTTTCTTTTTGGACATGCCCCCGTCACGTCCTTGTGGCGGACCGTGCCCGGAAAGAATTCGAGGAGGTGTAATTCATGCCCCAGCAGTACAAAATCGACAAGGTTGCAGAGATCGAGTCCCGTATCGCCGAGAACGCCGGTCTGTTCGTCGTCAACTACAACGGTCTGACGGTTAAGCAGGCTCAGGAGCTGCGTCATCAGCTTCGCGAGTGCGGCGCCGAGATGAAGGTCTACAAGAACAACCTGGTCAAGATCGCTCTCAAGAACCAGGAGCAGCCCGAGCTCGACGAGATCCTCGCCGGCCCCGTCGCTTATGTGTTCTACGAGTCCGAGCCGGTCGAGGCCGCTAAGGCCCTTAAGGACTTCTCCGCTAAGTCCAAGGGCGTCCTTGAGATCAAGGGCGGTATCTCCGACGGCAAGGCCGTTTCCGCTGATGATGTTAAGGCTATCGCCGAGCTGCCCACCAAGGATCAGCTTCTCGGCCAGATCGCCGGTCTCATCTCCGGTTTCGCTCGCGACATCGCTGTCTGCGTCAACGGCGTTTCCTCTGGTCTCGCTCGTTCGATCCAGCAGGTCTCCGAGCAGAAGGCAGCCTAGTCGCTGTTTTCACCCGCGGCGGCAACGCCGCGCCCCTGGCGCATTCGCGCCGTGTTTTAACTGATCTCCGTGCACAGACACGGAAACCGAAAGGACTTAGAAATGGCTAAGCTTACCACCGATGAGATCATCGATGCTCTTAAGGAAATGACCCTTCTCGAGGCTTCCGAGCTCGTCAAGGCTATCGAGGACACCTTCGGCGTTTCCGCCGCTGCTCCTGCCGCTGTTGTCGCCGCTCCCGCTGCTGGCGCTGCTGAGGCCGAGGAGAAGACCGAGTTTGACGTCGTGCTCGAGGGCTTCGGCGACAACAAGATCCAGGTCATCAAGGCCGTCCGTGAGCTCACCAACCTTGGCCTGAAGGAGGCCAAGGAGGTCGTCGAGGGCGCTCCCAAGGCTGTTCTCGAGGGTGCCAAGAAGGAGGACGCCGAGGCTGCCAAGGAGAAGCTCGAGGCTGCTGGCGCTGCTGTCACCCTCAAGTAATCAGGCTTTCTCGCCAGATTTCTTTGCAGACGGGGTTCGCGTTGCGAGCCCCGTCTTTTTTGTTATGACCCCTCTATTTTGCTGGCTCGGCATGCAAATTACTGCCGTTTGCAGTGCTTTGGGGTCACTACCGTTGGGCGATAAAATTGCACCGTTCGAGCAATAATTTGCGTTGACCTGCTGAAGAATGACGTTTGCCTAGCGGTAGCGCCTGGTCCCGGCGGTAAGATACTTCGGTATCGCAATTTGGTCTGCGGCCGCCGTGCCGCACGCATGGGGCGCATTCTGCGCCTGCGAAAGGATCCTTGAATCATATGAAGGCAATCATCCCCGCCGCCGGTCTTGGCACGCGTTTTCTGCCTGGCACTAAGTGCACGCCCAAAGAGATGCTGCCGGTCCTCGACAAGCCGGTCATCCAGTATGTCGTCGAGGAGGCGCTCGACCCCGAGGAGGTCGACGACGCTATCATCGTTACCTCGCCCGGCAAGCCCGAGCTGCTGAACTACTTCCAGCCCGACCGTTCGCTCGAGAACCTGCTGCGCGAGCGCGGAAAGGACGCCTACGCCGACGCTGTCGCCCATGCGGGCGGTATGCCGGTCGACTTCCGTTATCAGTACGAGCCCAAGGGCCTCGGTCACGCCATTCGCTCTGCTGCCGACGCCGTGGCAGGGGAGAACTTCCTGGTTCTTCTGGGCGACTACGTTGTGCCCAACCGCGACATCTGCGACAAGATGCTCGCCGTTTCCAAGGAGCACGGTGGCGCTTCGGTTATCGCCGTTGCCGCGTGCGCTCCCGAGGAGGTCAGCCGCTACGGCGTGATTGCCGGCGAGCGCGTGGGTTCGCTCGAGGGCGCCGAGGACGTTGCCGATGGCGAGCCGGGCGCCGTTTGGCGCATCGGTGGCCTGGTGGAGAAGCCCGCTCCCGAGGCGGCTCCGTCCAACCTGTACATCGTCGGTCGCTACCTGCTGAGCCCGCTGGTCATGGACCTGCTGGCCGATCAGCAGGCCGGTAAGGGCGGCGAGATTCAGCTGACCGACGCCATGGCACGTTCGCTCGATCGCGAGGCCATGTACGCTGTCGTCATCGATCCGCTGTCGGGCTACGATACCGGTACCCCGTCTGGCTGGATGGCCACTAACGCCCTCATGGCTGCAAACGACCCCCGCTTTGCCGATGCCTTCTGGGACGCCATCGACGAGCGCGGCGGATTGATGCGCAAGTAAGCCTTCGGGCACCGACATTTACGGGCGTGGACCTCGGTTCGCGCCCGTTTTTTATAAGAGCTGCGATTGCTGCTCTCTGTTCACAGAAAATATATGAACAGATGTTCGATATACATACATCTACCTGCGTGTTTTCTGTCGAAAAACTTTGCTACTCCAAAAACTCAATCGCGTCAAGACTTTTCTTGCCCAACAGTCGGTACCTGATAAACTATTAGGTTGCGATAACTGGCGAAGCCATGCCTCGCCAACCCACCGAGCATTTCCGTGAAGGAGGAAAAACCTGGTGACCTACGCATACACTGCCACTGAGCGCAAGCGCGTCAGCTTCGGGAAAATCCCGGAGGCCATGGAGCTCCCCAACCTTATCTCTGTTCAAAGGGAATCCTTTGAGCGTTTTAAGGACGAGGGTCTTCGTGAGGCGTTCAAGGAATCCAGCCCCATCCAGAGCCAGAACCATGTTCTCGAGGTTACCTTCGGCGAGCATCAGTTTGGCGACCCCGCGCACACCGTCGAGGAGTGCCACGAGAAGGATATGACCTATCAGGCTCCGCTTCTGACCGACGTCCGTCTCACCAACAAGGAGACCGGCGAGATCAAGGAGCAGCTCGTCTTCATGGGCGACTTCCCCATGATGACCGATCAGGGCACCTTCATCATCAACGGTACCGAGCGTATCGTCGTCTCGCAGCTCGTCCGCTCCCCGGGCGTGTACTACAGCTCCGAGATGGATTCGGGCAAGCAGATCTACAAGGCCCAGATCATCCCGTCCCGCGGTGCCTGGCTTGAGTTTGAGGTCGACAAGCGTGACCAGCTCATGGTCTCCATCGACCGTAAGCGCAAGCAGAGCGCCACGATGTTCCTGCGCGCCCTTGGCATCGCCGTCACCAACGACGACATCATCGAGCTGCTCGGCAACTCCGATGTGATCAAGCGCACCCTGGAGCGCGACACCGCCCTCACTCGCGAGGACGCCCTCATCGAGATCTACCGTCGTCTGCGCCCGGGCGAGCCTCCCACCGTGGACGCTTCCCGTAGCCTGCTCGAGGGTCTGCTCTTTAACCCGCAGCGCTACGACCTGGCCCGCGTCGGTCGTTACAAGGTCAACAAGAAGCTCAACCTCACCACCGAGGAAGAGGTCACGGTGCTCACCGACGAGGATATCGTCGCGACGCTGCGCTACCTGCTGTCCCTCGCTGCCGGCGAGCAGGGCTTCAAGGTCGACGACATCGACCACTTCGGCAACCGCCGCATCCGTACCGTCGGCGAGCTCGTCGCCAACCAGTTCCGTATCGGCATGAGCCGTATGGAGCGCGTCGTCCGTGAGCGCATGAGCTCCCAGGACATCGACGAGATTACCCCGCAGTCGCTCATCAACATCCGCCCGATCGTGGCCTCCATCAAGGAGTTCTTCGGTTCCTCGCAGCTCTCGCAGTTCATGGACCAGGCGAACCCCCTGACCGGTCTGACCCACAAGCGCCGTCTGTCCGCACTCGGCCCTGGCGGTCTTGCCGGCCACAAGTCGGGCTCCAGCCGCCGCACCAACGTGCCGACGGCCGTCCGCGACGTTCACAACTCGCACTACAGCCGCATGTGCCCGATCGAGACCCCCGAAGGCCCCAACATCGGCCTGATCGGCTCGCTCGCCCTCTACGCCCGCGTCAACGAGTACGGCTTCATCGAGGCCCCGTTCCGCCGCGTCGAGAACGGCGTTGCCACCGACCAGATCGACTGGATGACCGCTGACGAGGAAGAGAAGCACGTCATCGCGCCGGCCAACACGCCGCTCGATCCCAAGACCAACGAGTTCATCACGACCGATGCCGAGGGCAAGATCGTCCGCCCGCACACCGTGATCGCCCGTACCCGCGACTTCGACGGCTCCTTCGGCGCTCCCGCCGACGTGCCCGTCGAGGACGTCGACTACATGGACGTCTCGCCGCGTCAGATGCTCTCCGTCGCAGCCACGCTGATCCCGTTCCTTGAGCACGACGACGCCAAGCGTACGCTGATGGGCGCTAACATGCAGCGCCAGGCCGTGCCGCTGGTTCACCCCGCCGCTCCCTATGTCGGTACCGGCATGGAGCGTCGCGCCGCTCTGGACTCCGGCGAGGTCACCCTGGCCAAGAACGCCGGCGAGGTCATCTTTGCCGACGCCGCCAAGATCATCGTCAAGCATGCCGGCGGCATGGACGAGTATCACCTGGCCAAGTACCAGCGCTCCAACCAGTCCACCTGCATCAACCACCGTCCGCTCGTGCGCGTCGGTGACACCGTTGAGCAGGGCGAGCCTCTGGCCGACGGTCCTTCGACCGATCACGGCGAGCTCGCACTGGGCCAGAACCTCACCGTGGCCTACATGCCGTGGGAAGGCTTTAACTACGAGGACGGTATCGTCGTGTCCGAGCGCCTGGTGGCCGAGGACCTGCTGACGACCATCAACATCACCCGTCACGAGATCGACGCCCGCGACACCAAGCTCGGCCCCGAGGAGATCACCCGCGAGATCCCGAACCTCTCCGAGGACATGCTTGCCAACCTCGACGAGGACGGCATCATCCGTATCGGCGCCGAGGTCGGCCCTGGCGACATCCTGGTCGGCAAGGTCACGCCTAAGGGCGAGAGCGCTCTGACCGCCGAGGAGCGCCTGCTGCGCGCCATCTTCGGTGCCAAGGCCCACGACGTCCGCGACACCTCCCTTAAGATGCCTCACGGCGCTTACGGCCGCGTCATCGACGTCGTCCGCTTTAGCCGCGAGAACGGCGACGACCTGGCCCCCGGCGTCAACGAGCAGGTGCGCGTCTACGTCGCCCAGCGTCGTAAGATCCAGCAGGGCGATAAGATCGCCGGCCGCCACGGCAACAAGGGTGTTATTTGTAACGTTCTGCCGGTCGAGGACATGCCCTACATGGCTGACGGTACCCCGATCGACGTTATCCTCAACCCGCTGGGCGTTCCTTCGCGTATGAACGTCGGCCAGCTGCTCGAGTGCCACCTCGGCTGGGCTGCTGCGTGCGGTTGGGATACCGAGCAGGCCGACTCCGACAAGTACGTCCCCGGTCCGTTCTTCACCGCGACGCCCGTCTTCGACGGCGCCAAGGAGGACGAGATCGCCGAGGTCATCCGTCGCGCCAACAAGAACATGCTCAACAAGGCCACCGCTGCCTTTGGCGATCACATGCGCCCCGAGTTCGTCACCCAGCTTGACGAGCGCGGCAAGACCCGTCTGTTCGACGGCCGCACCGGCGAGGAGTTCCGCGAGCCCATTACCGTGGGTACGTCCTACATCCTCAAGCTCGGCCACATGGTCGACGACAAGATCCACGCCCGTTCGACCGGCCCTTACAGCCTGGTTACCCAGCAGCCTCTGGGCGGCAAGGCTCAGTTCGGCGGCCAGCGCTTCGGCGAGATGGAAGTTTGGGCACTGTACGCTTACGGTGCTTCCAACGTCCTGCAGGAGATCCTGACCGTCAAGTCCGACGATACCGTGGGCCGCGTCAAGACCTACGAGTCTATCGTCAAGGGCGAGAACGTTCCTGTCCCGGGTATCCCCGAGTCCTTCAAGGTTCTCGTCAAGGAGATTCGCTCCCTCGCACTGGACATCGAGCCCATGCACGATGCCGACGAGGACGCCTCCGCACCTGTGACCGCCGAGGAGACCTCCGCTCTCGACGACCTGGCTGCGCTCGCCGGCGTTGACGCCGACGTCGAGGCCGAGGACGCCGAGACCACCGAGGCGCCCGAGGCTGTCGCCGCCACGACCACTGATAAGGAGTAGTTGACTGTGGCAGATTTCGAAGCTACTGATTTTGACTCGGTAAAGATCTCCCTTGCCTCCGCCGACCAGATCCGTTCCTGGTCGCACGGTGAGGTCAAGAAGCCGGAGACCATCAATTACCGTACCCTCAAGCCCGAGAAGGACGGCCTGTTCTGCGAGAAGATCTTCGGTCCCGCCAAGGACTGGGAGTGCTCCTGCGGCAAGTACAAGGGCATCCGCTTTAAGGGCATCGTCTGCGAGCGCTGCGGCGTCGAGGTCACCTCGGCCAAGGTGCGTCGTGATCGCATGGGCCACATCGAGCTCGCCGCTCCCGTGTCCCACATCTGGTACTTCAAGAGCCCCACGAGCTTCCCGATGAGCCGTATGCTCGACATCAAGTCCAAGGACCTCGAGAAGGTTCTGTACTTCGCCAGCTACATCATCACCGAGGTTGACTATGAGGCCCGCGAGGCCGACGCCGACGACCTGCGCGAGGAGCTCGCCGCCGATCTGGAAGAGATCGATGCCGAGTGCGCCCGCCAGATCGAGTCCCTCAAGGAGCAGGGCGACCCCGAGAACTTTGACGAGTTCTCCGACGAGGAGCCGCTGACCCCCGAGGAGATCGCCTCCGGCATCGTTGACATCGAGGAAGAGTGCAAGGACGAGAAGCAGCTCCGCACGGACGCTTTCAACGCCTTCATGAAGCTCACCGAGCGCGACCTTATCTCCGATGAGCCGCTGTTCCGCGAGATGACCCGTTACTACTCCATGTACTTCAAGGGTGGCATGGGTGCCGAGGCCGTCCGCGACCTGCTCGCTGCCATCGACCTTCCTTCCGAGGCCGAGAAGCTCAAGGCCATCATCGCCGACGAGGACTCCCAGAAGCAGAAGCGTGAGAAGGCCGTTAAGCGCCTCGAGGTCGTTGACGCCTTCCTGAAGGGCGGCAACAGCCCCGCGAACATGATCCTGGACGTCATCCCGGTCATTCCGCCCGATCTGCGCCCGATGGTCCAGCTCGACGGCGGCCGCTTCGCCGCGTCCGACCTCAACGACCTGTACCGTCGCGTGATCAACCGTAACAACCGACTCAAGCGCCTGCTCGACCTGGACGCCCCTGCGATCATCGTGAACAACGAGAAGCGCATGCTCCAGGAGTCCGTGGACGCCCTGTTCGACAACGGCCGTCGTGGTCGCCCGGTCTCTGGCCGTGGCGGTCGCCCGCTCAAGTCGCTCGCCGAGGCCCTCAAGGGCAAGCAGGGTCGTTTCCGTCAGAACCTGCTGGGTAAGCGTGTCGACTACTCCGGCCGTTCGGTTATCGTTACCGACCCCAAGCTGCTGCTGCACCAGTGCGGTCTGCCCAAGACCATGGCGCTGGAGCTCTTCAAGCCCTTCGTCATGAAGCGCTTGGTCGAGCTCGGCAAGGTCGAGAACATCAAGGGCGCCAAGCGCGCTATCGACCGCGGTGCCACCTTTGTGTGGGACATCCTCGAAGAGGTCATCGACGGCCGCGTCGTGCTGCTCAACCGTGCACCGACCCTGCACCGTCTGTCCATCCAGGCCTTTGAGCCGGTGCTGGTCGAGGGCAAGGCTATCCACCTGCACCCGCTGGTCTGCTCGCCCTTCAACGCCGACTTCGACGGCGACCAGATGTCTGTCCACGTGCCGCTGTCCAGCCAGGCTCAGGCCGAGGCCCGCGTGCTCATGCTCTCTGCGAACAACCTGCGCTCGCCGGCATCCGGCAAGCCGGTCAACATCCCCTCGCAGGACATGATCATCGGTGTGTACTACCTGACCCAGGTCCGCGACGGTCTGCCGGGCGAGAACCACGTGTTCTCGAGTTTCGACGACGCGCTGCACGCCTATGACTGCCGCTCCGAGGTCGACATGCAGGCCAAGATTCAGGTCCGCGTGTCCGCCGAGAACGCCAACGTCATCAACGAGGACGGCACCCGTATCTTCCGCGTCAAGAACGGCAAGAACGAGTTTGTCGACTACGACGTCACCGGCAACAAGACCGCGCGCTTCGAGACCTCTATCGGCCGCATCATCTTCAACCGCCAGTGCCTGCCCGAAGACTATGAGTTCATGAACTACAAGATGGTCAAGGGCGACGTGGCCAAGCTGGTTGCGGACTGCTGCGATCGTTACCCCGAGGCCAAGGTCGGCCCGATCCTCGACGCCATCAAGTACTCCGGCTTCCACTACGCTACCCGCGCCGGCCTCACCATCTCGGTGTGGGACGCTCTCATCCCTGCCGAGAAGCAGGAGCTGCTTGACCGCGCCCAGGCCAACGTCGACCAGATCAACGAGTACTTCGAGGAGGGCTTCATCAACGAGACGGAGCGCCACATCGAAGTCGTTAACGAGTGGACCGCTTGTACCGATAAGGTTGCAGCGCTCATGCTCGATATGTTCGACGAGGAGAACCCGCTCTACATGATGGCCGACTCCGGCGCCCGTGGTTCTAAGACCCAGCTGCGTCAGCTCGGCGGCATGCGTGGCCTGATGGCAGACATGTCCGGCGAGACGATCGACCTTCCCATTAAGGCGAACTTCCGCGAGGGCCTGCTGCCGCTCGAGTACTTCATTTCGACCTACGGCGCCCGTAAGGGCCTGGTCGATACCGCATCCCACACCTCGGACTCTGGTTACCTGACCCGTCGTCTGGTCGACGTGGCCCAGGACGTCATCGTCCGCGAGGAGGACTGCGGTACGCACGAGGGCGTCACCTACAACCTCATCATCCCCGGCACCACCGACCTCAACACCGACCTCGTCGGCCGTTGCTTCATCGAGGACGTCGTGGCTCCCGATGGCACCGTGCTCTTTGAGCAGGACGGCTACATCGAGAAGGTCGCCGACATCCAGAAGATGGTCGATGCGGGCCTCAAGAAGGTCAAGCTCCGCGCGCTGCTCACCTGCCGCTCCAAGTACGGCGTGTGCCAGAAGTGCTACGGCTGGGATCTTTCCACCCGTCGTCCGGTCGCCATCGGTACCGCAGTCGGCATTATTGCCGCCCAGTCCATCGGCGAGCCCGGTACGCAGCTTACGATGCGTACCATTCACTCCGGCGGCGTCGCTGGCGTCGACGATATTACGCAGGGTCTGCCTACGGTCAGCCGTATGTTCGATATCGTCGGCAACGTCAACGAGAAGATCCTGGGTCGCGAGGCCGAGCTGGCTCCGTACTCCGGTCACCTCTCGATTAAGCCCGAGAAGTCCGAGTACGTGCTGACGCTCACCGACTCCGAGGATCACACCCGTGTCCTCGACGAGCGTCGCGTCCCCGCTTCGGTGCGCTTTATGCCCGAGATCGAGGACGGCTGCGAGGTTCGCGCCGGCGACCAGATCACCAAGGGCTTCGTCAACTTCCGCAACCTGCGCAAGCTGACCGACATCGAGTCGACGATGCACACCTTCGTCGAGAGCGTCAAGGACGTCTACACCAGCCAGGGCGTCGACCTGAACGACAAGCACATCGAGGTGCTCGCACGTCAGATGCTGCGTCGCGTTCAGATCACCAACCCCGGCGACTCCAAGTACCTGCTTGGTCAGTACGTCGACCGCTACGAGTTCGCTGACGAGGTCGAGCGCGTTGCCCGTCTGGGCGGTCAGGCTCCTGTTGCCGAGCCCGTCATCCTGGGTACGCTCAAGGTCGCGTCCAACATCGACTCCTGGCTGTCGAGCGCTTCGTTCATCCGTACCGCCGGCGTCCTTACCGAGGCTGCCATCGAGGGCAAGGTCGACCACCTGCTCGACCTTAAGTCCAACGTCATCGTCGGTAAGAAGATCCCGGCTGGTACTGGCCTCAAGCCGTACGCCAACGCCAAGCTGACGTATCGCACGGCCGATGGCTACGTGGACATCGACGGCCCGGCTTCGCCCAACGCCAAGTCGCTGCCCGAGTGGGCTCCTGTGGAGCTCAAGGATCTGGACGAGCAGCTCCCGCAGCAGCTCGACTGGGCCGGCTACGACGAGTTCGGTGGTGCTGACGGTTCGTTCACCCGCAACGGCCACACCATCTCCGCCGAGAAGGCTCGCCTGTACCTGTTCGACGACCTGGGCGTGTCGCAGCGCTGGACCAACAAGTTCAGCGAGGTCGGCATCGAGACGGTCGGCGACCTGGTCGGCAAGTCCGAGGAGGATCTGCTGCGCATCGACGGCATCGGTGCCAAGGCGATCGAGGAGCTCCGTGACGGCCTGGAGGCCCACGACCTGCTCTACATCCTCGAGAACAACGACGACGTTGCCGACGAGGAAGACCTCTCGCAGCTGCTGCAGATGGTCTTTAGCCCCGACGGTCCGGACGATATCCTGCTGGGCACCTCCGCTGCGCCGACGCATCACGCCGACGCCGACGAGGAGCTCCTGGGCGCCCCGATCGACGACAAGAAGGCTCCCGCCAACGGTGCCATCAACGAGGACATGGCTTCCCTCGACGAGCTGCTCAACCAACTCGTGGACACCGACGACGCCGAAGAGGCCAAGGACAACGACGAGGAGTAATTAGTTCCGCCGTTCTAACGAACGGCGGCGACCTCCGTCGCTGCGCGGCCCCCAGAGCTACAATCTGTCATTCAAAAGGCAGGGCATGACCAAAAGGTCAATGCCCTGCCTTTTTCATGCCACCTTGTACGCTCTGGGGGCCGCTCGCTTGTGCATGCTCAACCTGTTGCGTTCCGTTGATCCGTTGGAGACCTGCCAAAAAGGGACAGGTTTATTTTGGTAGGTTTTTCCTGCTTGAATTTGAAACATTTCGCCCGACAAGAGCGTATTTAAGGTGAGGGCCTCACCAAGAATTATTAACGTCACCGGGAGGTGATTATGGAAGAACAAGCATTTAGACAGGTGGTCGAAGACCACCGGGATGTCGTGTTTCGGATCGCGTTGACGTACCTGCGTGATCGCGCCGACGCCGACGATGTCGCTCAAGACGTCTTTCTGAAGTTACTCAAAAGCGATGCGCAATTTGAAAGCTGGGAACATCTTCGTCGATGGCTTATCCGGGTCACGATCAATGAATGCAAATCTCTCTTTCGAAAGCCATGGAGGCGTGTGGAGGATATTGAGAACCTGGCCGAGTCGCTTTCGACAGCGCAGGATGAGACCAAGGCCGTCCTGTCAGATGTCATGCGGCTTCCGGAACGATTCCGTATCCCCATCGTGCTCTATTACTATCTGGGCTTTTCGACCTCAGAGATTGCCGAGTTGTTGCATGTACCAGCCGCGACCGTTCGAACGCGTTTAGCTCGTGGTCGATCGAAGCTCAAATTCATCCTAGAGGAGGGCGACCGTGAAATCCAATCAAATCAAGCAGGCCTTCGAGTCCATCCAAGCCGATAGCAATCTTGCAGATCGCGTCCTTAATACCGCTGCGGGTGAGCCGCTTCATCGAAAGGGCCACGCGAAGCCTCTCTATGTTGCCGTAATCGGATGTCTTGTCGGAGTGTTGGCGACCGGAGGGGTCGCCTACGCAGTTATCAATTCCAGCTATTTTGCCTCAGCCTGGGGAAACCACGGCAACGGGGATTCCATTACCTGGACCAACGGCGGTTCATCGGGGACTAAATATACCTACACCAGAGAGTTTGGTGACGGGATCGCGCCCCAAAGCCTGGAGGGCGCAGTTCAGGAGGTTAATCTGTCCGTCGAGGGTAACGGCTATACGCTTGATATCCATGAGATGGCTATTGACCAAAACGGCTGCGGAGCCGTGACGTTTACGTTGTCCAATTCAAATGGCGTTAACTACTACAAGCCGGCAGCAGAGACAGGCGAACTTGTTCTCTATGGTGAAGAAGAACAAGGCATCGGCACGCCCAGCATGAACTTCGGCGAGGAATGGGCTGACACACGCTGCACAATTGATAAGGACACATCAAGCGACACGGTCATTAATGGCACGATGTACTTTGCCTCGTGGGATCGTGAGCGAGATTTGGGACATACGGTCACCTGGAATATCTGCTGGACTGAGGGCGAAGGCGAGGACGCGAAGCTGTTCGAGGCATCGACGCCCGAGTTTAGCGTTGGAGCGTACGTCGATACAAAGGAACTCCGCTCCGATGACTCGCCTCTCGAGATCAGCCCGTTTTCCATCCAGACGCACATCGATGATCTGGGCTATGAAGCAGTTGATCATAAACTGACCGTCAGCTACAAGGATGGATCGGAGCAGATTATCGAAGATGACGACGCAGGGGCGTACAATTTCTATGTTTCGATGGCACGCAATAGCGGAGAGAACATTTGGGTGCCAACGAAGTTGATTGATGTCGACCAAGTGGTTTCAGTAACGCTCGAAGGCACACGCTGCACTTCAACAGGGGGCGCCGAAACGTCGGAACCCTTTACCATCGTCTATTCGTAAGATTTGGGGCCGCTTCCTACTAGGGGAAGCGGCCTTCTTTGCGGTAAATGGGCGGTTAGACCGCACGATATTCGCCTGCATTTCTGAAGTATGCGGCAAAATCTTGATGGGTCGACCACACCGTATATGCTCAAGCGTTCTACCTGCGGGTTTGTTATCGCAAAATCCCTGTGTGCTCGGTAAGTTCATAATTTGCCGCATACTTCCGAAAACACCGTCAATCTACAGTGCTAGTGAGGTCGGATCACCGCTGGAGCGCGACGTTTCCCCAGATAAAACCGACCAAAATAAACCTGTCCCTTTTTGGCAGGTAGCGTTGTCCTGACGAGTACGTCGGATTCCCGGGCCGGGCGGCACAGGGGTTAAGTTTGTCGCGAGTTCCGCACGAGCCGGAGGCCACTTAATGTGGCCTCCGTGCGAGCCAGGACTGTAGAGCAGCAAACTTAACCCCCGCGCCGCCCGGGCCGGGAATCCGCCCAAGCGCACAGGAGGGGATTCCTTTTGTGTAGGCTTTGCGGAAATGTGCCTATTTTGGGATACGCCCGGCGGCGTGGTCTGTTGACGGCACAGCTAACGCCACGTATCCTATCGAACTGCGTGTTTCGTAGGGGGATGCTGACCCCTCGATTCAAGCCGTTGCACTTTACAGAAAGCTGGAATCATTCGAGAAGGAGTACGCTTTGCCTACTATTAACCAGCTGGTTCGCCAGGGCCGCCGTTCCGTGCCCAAGAAGTCCAAGAACGCTGCTCTGCAGCACAACTCCCAGAAGCGCGGCGTGTGCACCCGCGTCTTCACCACGAGCCCCAAGAAGCCGAACTCGGCTCTTCGTAAGGTTGCCCGTGTTCGCCTTGTCAACGGCATCGAAGTTACTGCTTACATCCCGGGTGAGGGCCACAACCTGCAGGAGCACTCCATCGTGCTCGTCCGCGGCGGTCGTGTCCGTGACCTCCCTGGTGTCCGTTATCACGTCATCCGTGGCGCCTACGACGCTGCTCCGGTCCAGAACCGTATGCAGGCCCGTTCCAAGTACGGTGCTAAGCGCCCCAAGGCTAAATAAGCCAGATAACGTTTTGATACTTTCGCCGTGTGCCGCCTAAGCGCCGCACGGTAGACACTTAAGGAGATTTCACATGCCGCGTCGTGCAGCAGCTAATCGTCGTGAGGTTCAGCCTGACGCCGTTTACAACAACCGCCTGGTGACTCAGCTCATCAACAAGGTCCTTCTTGACGGCAAGAAGGCCACCGCTGAGCGCATCGTTTACACCGCTTTCGAGATCGTTGCCGAGAAGTCTGAGGGTGGCGACGCTCTCGCTACCTTCAAGAAGGCTATGGACAACGTCAAGCCCACGCTCGAGGTTAAGCCCAAGCGTGTCGGCGGCGCTACCTATCAGGTCCCGATGGAGGTCAACTCCCGTCGTTCCACCGCTCTGGGTATCCGCTGGATCGTCAACTTCTCCCGCGCTCGCAAGGAGAAGACCATGGCCGAGCGTCTCGCCAACGAGATCCTCGACGCCTCCAACGGCCTGGGCGCTTCCGTCAAGAAGCGTGAGGACGTCTTCAAGATGGCCGAGGCCAACCGCGCGTTCTCTCACTATCGTTGGTAAGTTAAGGTAAGGAACTAACATGGCTAAGCCTAAGTACAAGCTTTCCGATACCCGTAACATCGGCATCATGGCCCACATCGATGCCGGTAAGACCACCACGACCGAGCGTATTCTTTACTACACCGGTAAGACCCACAAGATCGGTGAGGTCCATGAGGGCGCTGCCACCATGGACTGGATGGTTCAGGAGCAGGAGCGCGGCGTAACCATTACCTCCGCTGCTACCACCTGCTTCTGGAACAAGGACGGCAAGGACTACCGCATCCAGATCATCGACACCCCGGGCCACGTTGACTTCACCGCCGAGGTCGAGCGCTGCCTGCGCGTCCTCGATGGCGCTGTCGCCGTCTTCGACGCCGTTGCCGGCGTTCAGCCCCAGTCTGAGACCGTTTGGCGTCAGGCTTCTACCTTCAACGTTCCCCGCATCGCCTTCATCAACAAGTATGACCGCGTGGGCGCTGACTTCTTCAACGCTATCGAGACCATGAAGGATCGTCTCGACGCTAACGCCGTGGCCGCTCAGGTCCCGATGGGCGCCGAGGACAACTTCTGGGGCGTCATCGACCTGGTCACCATGACTGCATGGGACTTCAAGGCCGACGAGAAGGGCATGACCTACCCCGAGCCGATGGACGAGATCCCGGCTGAGTTCGCCGACATCGCTGCCACCAAGCGCGAGGAGCTCCTCGACGCTGCTGCCAGCTTTGACGACGAGCTCATGGAGAAGATCCTTATGGAGGAGGACTTCACCGTCGAGGAGCTCAAGGCTGCTCTGCGTAAGGGCGTTCTGGCCAACGAGCTCAACCTCGTCTTCGTGGGCTCCGCCTACAAGAACAAGGGCGTCCAGGAGCTGCTCGACGCTGTCGTCGACTACCTGCCCAGCCCGCTCGACGTTGAGGCCGTCACCGGTACCGATCCGGACACCGGCGAGGAGATCCAGCGTCATCCTTCCTTCGACGAGCCCTTCTCCGGCCTGGTCTTCAAGATCATGACCGACCCGTTCGTCGGTAAGCTCACCTACGTCCGCGTTTACTCCGGCCGCGCCGAGTCCGGCTCCTACGTTGTCAACGCTTCCAACGGTCAGCGCGAGCGCCTCGGCCGAATCCTCGAGATGAACGCCGCCGAGCGTATCGACCGTGACGACGCTGCCGCCGGCGACATCGTCGCTTGCGTCGGATTCAAGAACTCCACCACCGGTGACACCCTGTGCGCCGAGGGCAAGGAGATCGTCCTCGAGAAGATCGAGTTCGCTAAGCCCGTTATCGACGTTGCCATCGAGCCCAAGACCAAGGCCGAGCAGGACAAGATGTCCCTGGCTCTGACCAAGCTCGCCGAGGAGGACCCGACCTTCCAGGTGTCCACCAACCACGAGACCGGCCAGACCATCATCGCCGGCATGGGCGAGCTGCACCTCGAGATCATCGTCGACCGTCTGCTCCGCGAGTTCAAGGTCGACGCTAACGTCGGTAAGCCCCAGGTTGCCTACCGCGAGACCGCTGGTCACGACGTCGAGAAGGCTGAGGGCAAGTTCGTCCGTCAGTCCGGTGGTCGCGGTCAGTACGGCCACGCCGTCATCAAGCTCGAGAAGATGGAGGAGGGCTTCGGCTACGAGTTCGTCAACGCTATCGTCGGCGGTGTCGTGCCCAAGGAGTACATCCCGTCCATCGACAAGGGCATCCAGGAGGCCCTGAACACCGGTGTTATCGCCGGCTTCCCGGTCCTCGACGTTAAGGTCACCCTGTTCGACGGTTCTTACCACGAGGTCGACTCCTCCGAGGCCGCCTTCAAGATCGCCGGTTCCATGGCTATCAAGGACGCCCTCAAGAAGTCCGACCCGCAGCTGCTCGAGCCGATCATGGCTGTCGAGGTCGAGACCCCCGAGCAGTACATGGGCGACGTCATGGGCAACCTCTCCGGTCGCCGCGGCAAGATCGAGGGCATGGAGGATCGCAAGAACAGCAAGCTCATCCGCGCCAAGGTGCCGCTGGGCGAGATGTTCGGTTACGCTACCGACCTTCGCTCCCAGACCCAGGGCCGTGCATCCTACACGATGCAGTTCGACTCTTATGAGCCCGCGCCCAAGTCCATCGTGGACGAGGTCATGAGCAAGAACGCCTAAGTTCGAGCTCCCTGTTACGTAATCCGCGAGAACATCTCTCGCACTCTTTGGAGGTTTAAGTTGGCTACCCAGAAGATCCGCATTCGCCTCAAGGGCTATGATCACGAGGTCGTCGATCAGTCCGCGAAGCTCATCGTCGAGACCGCTCAGAAGACCGGTGCTCGCGTTTCCGGTCCTGTCCCCCTGCCCACCGAGCGCAACCTGTACACGGTTATCCGCTCGCCGCACGTGAACAAGGACTCCCGTGAGCAGTTCGAGATGCGCACCCACAAGCGCCTCATCGACATCCTCGACCCCACCTCGGGCACTGTTGATTCGCTCATGCGTCTCGACCTCCCCGCTGGCGTCGACATCGACATCAAGCTCTAAGCGATATCGCTCATAGCTTACAGAGCCCCGTTGCCATTACGGTAGCGGGGCTCTTTTGTTTTGCATGATGGGTTTTGACCGCCTGGTAATGCTGCTGAGTAGGTGGCTGCGGCGCCCTATTCGCCCAAGGGGCGCAGCGACGCCTCCTCAAAATGGAAGGATCGCAAGCCGTCTTCCGTTTCGATACGCGCGCGTCCAAAGTTATCGACGGTTTTAAAGATGCCTCGCGCCAGTTCGTCTCCAGCGGGGGAGCGGGCGATAACGTGCTCCCCGATCCAATTGAGGTGAGCGACATATTCGCCGTGGACGGGCGCGAGCGGTCCGGTGTTTTCTTCCATGGCGTTGAGGCGTTCTGCCCAGGCATCTACAGCGTCTATAACTGCGTGATAGACCTCATCGAGGAGCATGTCGACAGCAGGAACGTTCTCGTTAAGGTCCGAGAGACCGATTGCCGGCAGGCCGCCATCAGGCATCTCTTGGGGCGCATAGTTCACATTGACACCAATGCCGCAGACGGCGAAAGGTTTGCCTTCGTTATCGCGTGCGGCCTCGACCAGAATGCCGCCGAGTTTGCGTCCACGCGCGACCAGGTCGTTGGGCCATTTGAGGCCAATCTCGTTTGCAAGACCCTGTTTTTCGAGCGCCTCGAGCACCGCTAGGCCGCTGACGGCGGCAAGACCAGAGTACTTCGCAGGATTAACGCATGGACGCAGGGCAATCGAAAGCAATAGGTTGCCGGCGGTTGAATCCCACTTGTGGCCGCGCCGGCCGCGTCCTGCTGTCTGAGCCCGGGCGGCAAGTCCCGTGCCATGCGGCGCTCCCTGTTTACCTGCTTCGAGCAGGTCATCGTTGGTCGATCCGGTTACGTCGACTATCGTTAATTTGGCATCCATAACGGCTGCTACCTCCTTAATGAATAAGTGAATAACGTAATGGTGTCGAGAGGCAGACACAATGTGAAGCCTTTGTCGCATTTGGACAATTTAATGTTAACACGTCAACAACGACTGAAATGCGCTATCCTCTCTTGGTCGATGTAAACACGTCAACAACTCAAAGGAGGTTAGTGATGGGTTTCACGATTCTTGGAACAGGCTCGGCGCTTCCCAAGCGCAGTGTTTCCAATGACGAGCTGTCCGAGTTCCTCGATACCTCGGATGAGTGGATTTTTACCCGCACAGGTATTAAGAGTCGCCACGTCTGTACCACCGAGTCACTTGACGACCTTGCCGTAGCGGCGAGCGAGCGGGCACTTCAGGTGTCCGGAATCGACGCGAGCCAGCTGGATTTGATCGTCTGCTCGACGACGACGGGTGACCACCTTGTTCCCGCCGAGGCGTGTGCCGTTGCTGAGCGACTGGGCGCGACGTGCCCTGCCTTCGATGTCTCGGCTGCCTGCGCCGGCTTCGTATTTGCGCTCGATGTTGCCGAGGGCTATATCGCCCGAGGACGAGCCAAGCATGTGCTTGTCGTTGCCGCCGAGCAGATGACGCGCGCGCTCGACTGGACCGACCGCGCCACCTGTGTGCTCTTTGGCGATGGGGCAGGCGCCGCGGTGATTGAGGCTGGGGGAGACAGCCCCCTTGCCGTTGAGCTTTCGACGGCGCCCAACGTCGAGACGTTGTGCGTTCCCGGTCTGGTCGGCACCTCGCCGTTTAAGGCCTCCGCAGATAGCGAGAGCGTGCTGTCCATGAATGGCCGCCGCGTGTTCAAGTTCGGCGTCAACGCGATTTGCGACACGGTCCATAAGCTTGCGAGCGATGCGGGCATTTCGGTCGAGGACATCGACCATTTTGTATTCCATCAGGCTAACGAACGAATCCTGAGTCAGGCGGTCAAGCGCCTCGGTGTGCCAGACAAGCGCGTGGTTCGAACGCTGCGCGAGACCGGCAACATTTCGAGCGCATGCATTCCGCTTGCCCTCGACCGGCTGGCAAACGCCGGTGCACTTCACACGGGCGACACCATCGCCCTCGTTGGATTTGGCGCCGGTCTGGATATAGGTGGCTATCTACTTCGTTGGAAGTAGTCGCACATAGGAAATAAAAACGCCCCTAGGGCACAAACAAAGGAGAACTACCATGGCAGATCAGAAGACCTTCGAGCGCGTTTGCGATGTTATCCGCGAGACCGCCGGTCTTGACGACGTCGAGATGAAGCCCGAGTCCACGCTCGAGGAGATTGGTCTCGACAGTCTGGGCACCGTCGAGATCCTCGTCGCCGTTGAGGACGAGTTTGGCATCCAGCTCGATACCGAGGAGAACCCCAAGACGGTCGGCGAGTTCGCCGATACGGTCGAGGCGGCATTGGAGAAGTAGAGATGCTCAAGACTCCTCTCTGCGATCTGCTCGGCATCGAAAAGCCCGTGTTCCAGGGCGGTATGGCCTGGATCGCCGACGCCTCGCTGGCGTCCGCAGTGTCCGAGGCGGGCGGCTTAGGGATTATCGCGGCCATGAACGCCGACGCCAACTGGCTGCGCGACCAGATTCATGAGCTGCGCGCCAGGACGGATAAGCCCTTTGGCGTCAATGTCATGCTCATGAGCCCGTTTGCCGACGAGGTCGCGCGGGTCGTGATTGACGAGCGGGTGCCGGTCGTCGTGACGGGTGCCGGCAATCCCACCAAGTACATGAAGGCGTGGAACGAGGCGGGCATCAAGGTCATCCCGGTCGTTGCCTCGGTGGCGCTGGCGCGCCTCGTGGCGCGTCGTGGAGCCACTGCCGTGGTTGCCGAGGGTACCGAATCAGGCGGCCATATTGGCGAGACCTCGACGATGGCACTGGTGCCGCAGGTTGTCGATGCGGTCGATATTCCCGTGGTTGCGGCTGGCGGTATCGCCGATGGCCGCGGCGTGGCGGCCGCCTTTATGCTGGGCGCCGCCGGCGTGCAGGTGGGTACGCGCTTTCTGATCGCAGATGAGTGCACCGTATCGGAGCAGTACAAGGAGATGGTCCTGAAGGCCAACGACACCTCGACGCGTGCGACCGGCCGCTCGACGGGACACCCGGTGCGTGCCCTCAAGAGCCCCTTCACCAACGCCTACGCCAAGAGCGAGGCGGCGGGCGTAAGCGTCGAGGAGCTCGGGGCCATGGGCACGGGCGCCCTTCGCAAGGCCGCCAAGGACGGCAATTACGAAGAGGGCTCGTTTTTGTGTGGACAGATTGCCGGCATGGTCAACGAGCGCCAAAGTGCACGTGAAATCGTTGACGACCTGGTCGATGGCGCCGAGCACGTCCTGAAGGGTGCGTGCGCATGGGTGGCGTAGCGTTTCTGTTTGCCGGCCAGGGCGCCCAGCACCCCGCGATGGGCGTCGACCTGATCGAGGCATCGCCGGCCGCCGCCGAGGTGTTCGCCATTGCCGACGAGGTGCGCCCGGGGACCAGTGAGCAGTGCCGAAGCGCCTCCAAGGAGGAACTCTCGCAGACCGAGAACACGCAGCCGTGCGTGTTCGTTCACGATCTGGCAGCGGCTGCCGCCCTGCGTGAGCGCGGCGTGGTACCTGCCGCCTGTGCGGGTTTTTCGCTTGGCGAGGTCGCCGCGCTCACCTTTGCGGGGGCGTTCGATACGCGAGCGGGCTTTGAGCTCGTGTGCGAGCGCGCGGCGCTGATGGCCGCGGCTGCCGAGCGCCATCCGGGCGGCATGCGCGCCGTCATCAAGCTCGATGCGGCGCAAGTCGAGAACCTGGCAAAACAGGCCGGCGAGGACTGCTGGCCGGTCAACTACAACAGTCCGCAGCAGACGGTTGTTGCCGGAGCGCCCGAGGCGCTGCAGGAGCTCGACGTCCTAGTAAAAGAGGCTGGCGGCCGCGCTATGAAAGTCGCGGTGTCGGGCGCATTTCATAGCCCCTATATGGCCGAGGCGACTGAGGGGCTGGCGACGTATATCCAAGCCGGCCACGCGCCGTCACCGCTGCTGATTCCGGTCATGGCAAACATGACGGCGGCGCCCTATCCGGCGGACCCGCGAGCGGCATCGGATGTCTTGGCCAATCAGGTGAGTCATGCCGTTCGTTGGGTCGACACGCTGCATGCTCTGCAGAATCAGGGCATCGACACGTTTATTGAGGTCGGCCCTGGCAAAACGCTGTCGGGCCTGGCCAAGCGTACGCTGAGCGACGTTCGCGTGTATTCGTGCGAAACGGCCGAGCAGGTCGCAGCTATTGCCGACGAGCTCGCATAGTCCACAGGGCTGTAACCCGAAAGGAATGACATGGGCAACTTGAACAACGGCGCGCTCGAGCGCAACGACTCAAGTCGCGTGGCACTGGTCACGGGCGGCTCGCGGGGTATCGGCCGCGCCTGCGCTGTCGGTCTGGCGGAGGACGGCTTTGATATCGCCGTCGTCTATGCCGGCAGCGTCGATGCGGCGCGCAAGACGTGCGAAGCCTGTGAGGCGGTTGGCGCCACGGCACGCGCATATCAATGCGACGTGGCCGATCCCGCTGCTGTCAACGCGTGCGTGGAAGCGGTCCTCAACGACTTTGGTTCCATTTGGGCGCTCGTCAACAACGCCGGCATCACCCGCGATGGCCTGCTCATGCGCATGGGCGATGACGCATTCGATCGCGTGCTCGATGTCAATCTCAAGGGAACATTCAATATGACGCGCGCGCTCACCAAGACCTTTATGCGCCAGCGCGGCGGTTGCGTCGTCAACATGAGCTCGGTCGTGGGCCTGATGGGCAATGCCGGGCAAGCCAACTACGCTGCTTCCAAGGCGGGCGTGATAGGGCTTACCAAGGCGGTGGCGCGCGAGCTTGCGCCTCGTGGCGTACGAGCGAACGCGGTCGCCCCCGGGTTTGTCGAGACAGATATGACGGCAAAGCTCTCGGAGAAGGTGCGTACGGCAACCGAGGAACAGATTCCCCTTAAGCGCATGGCACGTCCCGAGGAAGTGGCCGGCGTGGTGCGCTTTTTAGCGAGCGATGCGGCTGCTTACATTACGGGCGAGGTCGTGCGCGTCGACGGCGGAATGGCGATGTAGAAACCAGGGCCGAAGAACGGCTTGGATGAGGAGACCATGATGGAACAGAGAGTTGCAATCACCGGCATCGGTGCCGTATCGCCGCTCGGCAACACCGCGCTTGCCACCTGGGCGGCCATGTGCGCCGGGACCTGTGGCATCGGCCCGATCACGCACTTCGATACCGATGCGTTTACCGTCAAGGTGGCGGCCGAAGTCAAGGGCTTTGACGGCAACGAGTACTTTGGCAAGCGTGACGCCAAGCATCTGGACCCCTGCGTTCAGTTTGCGATGGCGGCTTCGGACGAGGCAATGCACGATGCGGGCTTTGATGTCGAAGGCGCCATCGATCGTGAGCGCCTGGGCGTCTACGTGGGCTCGGGCGTGGGCGGCATGACGACGCTCGTCGACAACGTCCACACGATCGCCGATCGTGGACCTCGCCGCGCATCGCCCTATATGATTGCGATGATGATCCCCAACATGGCTTCGGGCAATATCGCGATCCGCCACAAGGCAAAGGGACCGACCCTGCCAGTCGTGACTGCTTGCGCGACCTCGGCCCATGCGGTGGGCGAGGCGTTCCGCGCCATCAAGCACGGCTATGCCGACGCGATCCTCGCGGGCGGCGCCGAGGCGGCCATTATCCCCGATGCCGTTGCAGGCTTTACGTCCTGCCGCGCATTGACCACCAACCCCGATCCTGCGACGGCTTGCCGCCCGTTCGATGCAGACCGCGACGGCTTTGTGATGGGCGAGGGCGCTTGCGTGCTGGTACTCGAGAGCATGGAACATGCGCAGGCGCGCGGTGCGCACATTTATGCCGAGGTCGTGGGCTACGGCAACACCGATGATGCTTATCACATCACGAGTCCCGATCCCGAGGCTGCCGGCATTGCCCGCGCGATATCGCTGGCGGTGGCCGAGGGCGACGTCAAGCCTTCCGAGGGCCTCTACATCAATGCCCACGGCACCTCGACCAAGCTTAATGATTCGTCCGAGACGGCGGGCATTAAGCGAGCGCTCGGCGAGGACGCGGCGCGCGCCGCACATGTCTCGTCGACCAAGTCGATGACGGGGCACATGATCGGTGCCACGGGGGCCATTGAGGTCATGGCCTGCGCCATGGCACTCGAGCAGGGCGTGGTGCCGCCGACCATTAACTACCACACGCCCGATTCCGCCTGCGATCTTGATTACACGCCCAATCGCGCGGTTCGCGCCGACCTTACCTGGGCGCTTTCGACCAACCTGGGCTTTGGCGGGCACAACGCCGCCATCGCGCTGCGTAGATATACGAGGAGCTAGAGCATGGATTCCAAAAGACTTGCCGAGATAGCCGATGTGATGGAGGACCGCGGCCTCACGCGCGTACGCGTTGAGGAGCCCGATGGCACCGCGGTCGAACTCGAGCGCGCGAGTGTGGCGCAGCCGGTTGCCGTGCCCATGCCTATGCCGAGCGCCATGGCCGCTCAAGTTGCAGCTCCCACAGTCGCGCCTGCCGCACCGGAACCCGCCACGCAGACACCTGCCGCCGCGCCGGAGCCCAAGGGCACCGAGGTGACTGCTCCCATGGTGGGCGTCTTCTATGCTGCCCCTGCGCCGGGCGACGAGCCATTTGTGCGCGTGGGCTCCAAGGTCAAGGCCGGCGAGACCCTCTGCATCATCGAGGCCATGAAGGTTCTCAACGAGGTGACGGCCGAGGCAGACGGTGAGGTGCTCGAGATCTGCGTGGCCGACGGCGACCTCGTGGAGTTTGGCAGCTGCCTCATGAGGATCGGATAGGTGATATCCATGAACAAAGAAGAGCTCAAGAAGCTGTTACCGCATCGCGAGCCGATGCTTTTGCTCGACGAAGCCGAGCTGGTGGGCGACGAGGCCCACGGCAAGATCACGATTACAGGCGACGAGTACTTTTTGCAGGGACATTTTCCGGGAAACCCGGTCGTTCCCGGCGTGATTCAGTGCGAGATGCTCGCCCAGAACTGCTGCGTGCTGCTGATGGGCGATGAGGAGGCGCGCGGCGCGACGCCGTTCTACACGAGTCTGGACAAGGTGCGCTTTAAGCGTCCGGTGCGCCCGGGCGACACGGTGGATCTAGTGTGCTCCATCACGCGTGCGCGCGGGCCGTTCCGCTTTGCGACGGGTACTGCGAGCGTCAACGGTGAGGTTTGCTGCCGCGCCGATATGTCTTTTGCACTCATGCACGAAAGTTAAGGAAGGCTCCATGTTCGACAAAGTGCTCATCGCCAACCGCGGCGAAGTCGCGGTCCGTGTTATCCGCGCGTGCCGCGATATGGGCATCAAGACCGTCGCCGTTTATTCCACGGCCGATGCGGACGCGCTACACGTGCAGCTTGCCGACGAGGCGTATTGCATCGGCGGCCCGCGTCTTGCCGAGAGCTACCTCAACGACGATGCCGTGCTCACCTGTGCCGTAAAGTCGGGAGCTAAGGCAATTCATCCCGGCTATGGCTTCTTTTCCGAGAAGGCGAGCTTCGTGCGCGATTGCGACAAGTTCGGTCTGGCGTTTGTCGGTCCTTCGGCCGAGGTGATCGACAGCATGGGCGACAAGGACGCCGCACGCCGAACGGCCGCTGCTGCGGGCGTGCCCATCGTGCCGGGCTGCGATTTGCTCAAAAGCCCCGAGGAGGCGACGGCCGAGGCCGAGCGCATCGGCTGCCCCGTGCTTATTAAGGCGCGCGCGGGCGGCGGCGGTCGCGGTATTCGCAAGGTCGAGCGCGTGGAAGATGCGGCAAAGGCGTTCATCGAGGCGCGTGCCGAGGGTGAGGCCGTTTTTGGTGACGGCGAGTGCTACATGGAGAAGTTCGTTGCGCCGGCGCATCACGTTGAGGTACAGATTATGGCCGATAAGCAGGGCCATGTGTTTTCACTCGGCGAGCGCGAGTGCTCGGTGCAGCGCCGCAACCAAAAGCTGATCGAGGAGAGTCCCGCGCCGTGCCTCGACGGACGCGACGATATTCGTGCCCGTATGCACAAGGCGGCGCGCGACTTGGCTCGTGCCGTCGGTTATGAGGGCGCTGGCACCATCGAGTTTCTGTACTCGGACGACGGCAATTTCTACTTTATGGAAATGAACACGCGCTTGCAGGTGGAGCATCCGGTTACAGAGTTTGTAACCGATACCGACTTGGTCAAGTGGCAGCTGCGCGTGGCAGCCGGCCAGCCTCTGCCCTTTGAGCAGGAGGACATGCCGGTGCGCAACCACGCCATGGAGTGCCGCATCAATGCCGAAACGCCGGACTTTCTGCCGTCGTGCGGAACGGTCACCGCGTTGCGTGTGCCGGGTGGTCCGCGCGTGCGCTGGGATTCCGCCATGTTTACCGGAGCGAAAGTTCCGCCGTACTACGACTCCATGCTCGGCAAGCTCATCGTGTGCGCGCCCACGCGTGACGGTGCCATTCGCAAGATGCGCTCGGCCCTGGGCGAGCTCGTGATTGAGGGCGTGAGCGAAAATAGCGAGCTTCAGCTCGACGTGCTGGCAAACGACGAGTTTTTGTCGGGCATGTATCACACCGATCTGATGGGGCATCTCTATGCTGATGAATAGAAAAGCGAAGACGGTCAATGTCCTTGAGGGGCCGATAACCGAGTCGTGCGCCGAGTTCCCCGCGCGCCACGTGTTTGTCAAATGCCCGGAGTGCCGCCGTGTGATCGATGAGGCGCGCCTGCACGACAACCTCGAGGTCTGCCCTCGTTGCGGCAAACACTTTCGCGTGAGCGGTCGCGCGCGCATGCGCATGACGGTCGACGCGGGTACCTTTGAGGAATGGGATGCCAATCTGGCGTCGAAGGACTTCCTCTCGTTTCCCGGTTATGCCGACAAGCTTAAGAGCGTGAGCGAGCGTTCGGGCGAGCGCGATGCCGTTGTGTGCGGCAGGGGCAAAATCTGCGGTTGCGATACCGCGCTCTTCTTTATGGATGCCAACTTTATGATGGGCTCGATGGGTTCTGTGGTGGGCGAAAAGATCTGTCGCACATTTGAGCGTGCGACCGAGCTGGGATTGCCAGTCGTCGGCTTTACCGTTTCGGGCGGTGCGCGCATGCAAGAGGGCGTGACCTCGCTTATGCAGATGGCCAAGATTTCTGCGGCGGTTAGGCGCCACAGCGAGGCGGGCGGCCTGTATATCACGGTGCTCACCGACCCCACGACCGGAGGCGTAACCGCGAGCTTTGCCATGGAGGGCGACATTATCCTGGCCGAGCCCGATGCCCTGACGGCATTTGCCGGCCCGCGCGTGATCGAGCAGAACATGCACAAGCGCCTGCCCAAGGGATTCCAGCGCTCCGAGTTTTTGCTGGAGCACGGCTTTTGCGATGCCGTTGTTCCGCGTGGCGAGATTGCGCTCACGGTAGGCGAGTTGCTGGCGCTGCACGAAGGGCACGCGCCCGGCTTGGGGGCACCGCATGAAATCGTGCATACGGGTCGCCGCGGCAAAAAGCTGGGACACTTGTTTAAGCGCTCGGCGGCACCAAAAACCGCGCTCGAGATTGTCAAGCAGACCCGCTCGGCAGATCGCGCCACGGCGGGTGAGATGATCTCGCTGGGCCTGGATGGATTTGTGGAGCTGCACGGCGACCGTTACTTTGGCGACGACGCCGCTGTGTTGGCTGGCATTGGCTGGAAAGACGGACGCCCCGTAACGGTCATCGCCATCGAGCGCGGCACCACGACCAAAGAGCGTATGCGCCGCAACTTTGGCATGGCGCATCCCGAGGGCTACCGCAAAGCGCGTCGCCTTATGCGCCAGGCCGAAAAGTTTGGTCGACCGGTTCTGTGCCTGGTCGATACCTCGGGCGCGTTTTGCGGCATCGGTGCCGAGGAGCGCGGCCAGGGTGAGGCGATCGCCCGGAATCTCATGGAGATGAGCGGCCTTAAGACGCCGATTGTCTCGGTGGTGACGGGCGAGGGCGGCTCTGGTGGCGCGCTGGCGCTGTCCGTGGCCGACCGCATCCTGATGCTCTCGAGCTCGGCCTATTCGGTCGTGAGCCCCGAGGCCTGTGCGTCGATCCTGTGGAAGGATACCGAGCGCGCGGATGAGGCCGCCGAGGCGCTGAAGCTCACGGCCCCCGATCTGTTGGCGCTCGGCATCATCGACGGCATTGTTGACGATAGGGGCCTGTCGCATGAGGAGATCGCCGGTGCCGTCATGTCCTCGGCATTTGATGCCTTCGATACGCTTGGGCAGCTCGACGACGCCACCCTCACAAACCTCCGCTACGAAAAGTACCGCACAATCGGTCAGTACCGCACGATGTGACAAAGGAAAAGTCTGCATGTCACATTGGGAAAGGCGTTCCATGTCACAAGTTTCTAACACCTCGTTTACAACGACGGTCTCATCAAACGCCATGGCCGTGGTGGACTATCTGTCCAAAAGCATGATGTCGGCGCTGCCGTTTATTGTCTGCGCGGCGTTGTTCCGTACCGTCGCCGTCATTATGGGCGAAGGCATGCTGGGCCTGTGGTCTGCCGATTCCGAAATCTATCGCCTGTTCTACAGTTGGCTCTATAACGCCGGCTACTACTTTTTGCCCATTTATCTTGGTTGGGCGGCTGCCCGCCAGCTCGGTTGCTCGGAGCAGCTGGGCATGATGCTGGGCGGCGTATTGATTGCGCCCGATCTGCTTAAGCTCGTCGATGCCGCATCGACGACGGGGGCATCGATGACTTCCGTGTATGGCCTGCTTCCCGCGCCGGTCAACGATTACACGACAACTGTTATCCCGGTTCTCATCTCGGTGCCCGTGCTATGGCGAGTGGAGTGTTTCTTTCGGCGCGTTATCCCTCAGGCCGTGGCGTTTTCGTTCGTTCCGTTTGCAACCATGCTCGTTATGGTTCCGGTTTCGCTGTGTATTACGGCGCCGGCGGGCAGCTATCTGGGCATGCTGTTGGGCCAGCTTATGTTTATGCTTGGTAATTCCGGTGGCATCGTGTCGCTGCTCACGCTCATGGGGCTTGCCGCGGGCTGGGAGTTCCTAAAGATCGCCGGCATCAGCAACGTTGTCCTATCGCTCGCCTATGCGCAGTTTATGAGTGTGGGAACGGATTCGTGCATCCTGATCGCCGCGACGATGGCAACGTTCGCCGTTTGGGGCATGCCCTTTGGCGCGTCGCTTCGCGTTGCGGATAAGGACGAGAAGGCGCTCATGCTGGGCTATTCAATCTCGGGTGTTCTTGGCGGCGTAAGCGAGCCGGCGCTGTACGGTTGCGGCTTTAAATATGGCAGGTGCCTGACGTGCATGGCCATTGGCGGCGCCGTCGGAGGCCTTGTTGCAGCCGTGGGCCACGTTACGGCCTATACCATCGGCATGACGAATGTCCTCATGGTCATTGGCTTTGCCACGGGCGGCATCTCGAACCTGCTGTGGTGCTGCGCTGCCGGCGGTGTGGCATTTGCGGTGTCTGCGGCGCTGAGCTACTGCTTTGGCGTGGTGCCGGCGAAGGGGCAGACGACAGGGGACGGAGCCGATTCACCCGAAACAGTGGCGAGCGCTGCTGAAGTGAGCGCATAAACCTGTGCGACACAAGGACGATTCCTTTGTCATGTTCCAAGGCCGTGGCCCGTGCGGGTTGCGGCCTTTTTGTATCTGGAGGACAAAGTGGCTACACTACAATCCGTTTGAGCAATAGATATATAGGCAGTACCGTGGGGGCGGATGCAGATGGTCGAGTGGATTGTTAAGCGTGCGCAGGGCGACCGTGCGCGCGTGGGCACGTTGACGGGCGTGGTGTGTATTCTCGCCAATGTGGCACTATGTGCTGCGAAGGGCGTAATTGGTGTGGTTTCGGGATCGGTTTCGATCGTGGCGGATGCCATGAACAACCTGTCCGATGCCAGCTCGAATATCGTGAGCGTGCTGGGCTTTAAGCTGGCGAGCAAGCCGGCCGACCCCGAGCATCCTTACGGCCACGGTCGCTACGAGTATCTCTCGGGTCTGGTCGTGGCGGCACTCGTACTGCTGATCGGCCTTGAGCTTATCAAGTCCTCGGTCGAGCGCGTCATCCACCCCGAACCTGTCGAGTTCTCGCTTGCCCTGGTGGCAGTCCTGGCACTTTCGATGGTTGTAAAGCTGTGGATGGCGGCCCTCAACCAAAAGCTCGGTGACCGCATTGAGTCCGAGACGCTGCATGCGACCGCGCAGGATTCCAAGAACGATGTTCTTGCTACGGGCGCCGTGCTGGCGTGCGCAATTGTTTCGCAGGTGACGCACATCAATCTTGACGCATGGGTCGGCCTTGCCGTTGGCGCCTATATTGGCTGGAGCGGTTTTGAACTCATCCAGGATACGGTGAGCCCGCTTTTGGGCCAGACGCCCGATCCCAGGCTGGTCAAGCACATTCGAGACAAGATCATGAGCTATCCCGGCGTTTTGGGCGTCCACGACCTTATGGTTCACGATTATGGTCCGGGCAGGAAGTTTGCAAGTGCGCACGCCGAGATGGCGGCCGAGACCAGCCCGCTGGAAAGTCACGACACACTCGATAACATCGAGCAGTCGTTTAGGGTCGAAGACGGCATGATCGTCACGCTTCACTACGATCCCATCGTGACCGATGACCCCAAGGTGGCGAGCATGCGTTTACGCATTAACGCCATGGCTCAACAGATCGATAGCCGCCTCTCGATTCATGACCTACGCTGTGTGCCGGGTCCTACGCACACCAACGTGATCTTTGACTGCGTGCGTCCCTCGGATCTGCAGATGAGTGCCGATGACTTAAAGCACGCGCTGGCACAACGGGTCGAATCGGAATATCCCAAGTCGATTGCCAAGATTACGATCGACGAAGACTACGTAGGGCATACCCACGAGTAGGGCCGAGCCGATAAAGCAAATGATGCAGAAGGGGAGAGCATGAAGCGTCTATATCTACTCCGCCATGGTCAGACGGAATTCAACGTCAAAAAGCTCGTCCAGGGTCGCTGTGATTCACCGCTCACCGATTTAGGCCGTCAGCAAGCCGGGATGGCAGCCGCATGGCTCAAAGCCCACGGCGTCGTCCCCGACAAAGTGGTCTCATCACCCTTAGGCCGAGCCATGGACACAGCTCAGCTCGTCGCAACCGAACTCCTTGGCCCGGACGCAGCAGCCGAGCCCTGCGAAGGCATCATCGAGCGCTGCTACGGCACCTTCGAAGAAGGCCCCCACGACGCCCTGCCCACCGACGTCTGGGATCCGGGCGAGGATTTGGTCCCCTTCGGAGGAGAAGGAAGCAAAGCGTTGCAAGAACGCATGGTAGCCACCCTCACCAATCTCATGGGCGCCAAGGGCATCGAAACCCTCCTAGCAGTAAGCCACGGCAGCGCCAGCCGCCAATTTATCAAGGCTGTAGCCCCAGGGGGCTTCGAGTTCCCAACAAAACTCCCCAACTGCGCCATCATGATTTTCGATTTCGAAGAGGAAAAGTCGGGAGAAGAAGGCAACGCGCCCCAATCCAAGTTTATCTTGCAGCAAATCATCGATCCTCAACAAAGTAATTAGCTGAGCGAGCAGAGTTAAGCAGACATCAACGTGTCGTCTCCCGAGCACGGCGGAGGGCCGGAGAAATATATTAAGGTCATCGCGAGTTCCGCACGCAAAGGAGAGCACTTAATGTGCTCTCCGTCTTGCGCAGGACTGTAGAGCAGGGACCTTAATATATTTCTCCGGCCCTCCGCCGTGCCCAGGAGCCATCCACGCACTTTACCTGCGTAAACAATGTGAGTGAAATATGAATCTCGATGGATACGCCCGCAGCCGTGTATACTAAACAGCTGTGTGTAACCAGGGGAGTATTCTGGCTGGACAAAATGCCTGCTTAATAGGGTTGTCAGGTAGTCCGGACGCAATACAAGGCTGGGGAGCACGTCGTGTAAGTAGTGGTCCTCTAGGGGCGTACGCTCGGTGGTGTACGCATTGTCCCAAGACCACGCGAGAGTTGGGATCATATCTTGATCAGCATGATTCTCGGCCGCAAGATTGGCATGACCCAGGTTTGGGACGAGGACGATAACGTCGTTCCCGTCACGGTCATCCAGGCTGGCCCCTGCGCTGTCTCGCAGGTTAAAACTCAGGCAACCGACGGCTATGACGCCGTCCAGATCGGTTTCGGCGACATCAAGGCCAAGAACGTGAACAAGCCCATGGCTGGTCACTTCGCCAAGGCTGGCGTCGAGCCTGTCCGCTTCCTTCGTGAGGTCCGCGTCGAGAACGGCGAGGAGCACAAGGTCGGCGAGGTCGTCACCGTCGCTGATTTCGCTGATGTCGAGAAGGTCGACGTCATCGGTACCTCCAAGGGTAAGGGCTTTCAGGGTCGCATCAAGCGCTGGGGTCAGCGCCGCGGTCCTATGACGCATGGTTCTCACTTCCAGCGTCACCCCGGTTCTATCGGTCAGTGCGCCTATCCTGCGCGCGTCCTCAAGGGCGTCAAGATGGCCGGTCACATGGGTAACGAGCGCGTTACCGTCAAGAACCTTTCCGTTGTCCGCATCGATGCCGAGCAGAACCTCATCTTGGTCAAGGGCGCTGTCCCGGGTGCCAAGAATGGTCTCGTCGCCATCCGTATGGCCTAAGGGCCCAGCCCATTTAGCCCAGCGTCATACCAAGGAGAACACTTAAATGGCAAAGTTTGAAGTAAAGAACAGCGAGGGCAAGAAGGTCGCCGAGGCCGAGCTCGCCGCTGAGGTGTACGGCATCGAGCCGAACATCCACGTTATGCACCACATCGTCAAGTGCCAGATGGCCTCTTGGCGTCAGGGCACCCAGTCTGCTAAGGGTCGCTCTGAGGTTTCCGGTGGCGGCAAGAAGCCTTGGCGTCAGAAGGGCACCGGCCGTGCCCGCCAGGGTTCCATCCGTGCTGCCCAGTGGCGTCACGGTGGCGTCGTCTTCGCCCCCAAGCCCCGTTCTTACGCTAAGCGTATGAACAACAAGGAGGTCAAGCTGGCTATGCGCTCCGCGCTGTCCGCCAAGCTGGCCGATGGCGAGCTCGTGCTCGTTGACGACTACGGCTTCGAGAAGCCTTCCACCAAGGCTGCCGTCGCCATGCTCAAGGCTCTCGGCCTTGAGGGCAAGCGTCTGACCATCATCGTTCGCGATGAGGACGTCAACGCCTACCTGTCGTTCCGCAACATTCCCAAGACGTTCATCATCACTGCCGACGAGGCCAACACCTACGATCTCGTCAACAACAACGCCGTGCTGATGCCCGCCGACATCGCCGCTCACTTCGGGGAGGTGCTTGCATAAATGACCGCCCACGAGATCATCATCCGTCCGATCGTGTCCGAGCGTTCCTTCTCCGGCATGGAGCTGAACAAGTACACGTTCGAGGTCGCCAAGGATGCTAACAAGTATCAGATCAAGGACGCTGTCGAGGAGATCTTCGGCGTCAAGGTCGTTCGCGTGAACACCCTGACGGTCAAGCCCAAGACCAAGCGCGTGCGCTATGTCGCCGGCAAGACCCGTTCTTGGAAGAAGGCCATCGTCACGCTGGCCGAGGGCGACACCATCGAGGTCTTTGGCAACCAGGCCTAAGACTCGCTGCTGTTGAGTGAGCTCATGCCTCCCAAATAGGGGAGGCGAGAGCTCAAGGTTTTGGGCGTATAAAATGGACACGCCCGGAACCGTGTATACGTCCGGTGTCATCGCACCCGAGGCAGAACCTCGAATCCCTGTCTGCGATGGCTAACGGATTCCTATTGAAAGGGATTGTAATGGCTGTAAAGCACCTTAAGCCGACCTCCGCTGGTAGGCGTTGGCAGACGATCTCCGATTTCTCCGAGATCACCTGCACCAAGCCCGAGAAGTCTCTTCTCGAGCCCCTGCCCAAGAAGGCCGGTCGTAACAACAACGGCCGCATCACCACCCGCCACCAGGGCGGCGGCGTGAAGCGTCGTTACCGCGTGATCGACTTTAAGCGCAACAAGGACGGCGTGCCCGCCAAGGTTGCCACGATCGAGTACGATCCGAACCGTTCCGCTCGCATCGCTCTGCTGCACTACGCTGACGGTGAGAAGCGCTACATCCTGGCCCCCAAGGGCCTCGAGGTCGGTCAGACCATCATGTCCGGTTCTGACGCCGACATCAAGCCGGGCAACGCTCTGCCCCTCGCCGACATCCCCGTCGGTACGCTCATCCACGCCGTCGAGTTCCAGCCGGGCAAGGGCGCTGCTATCGCCCGTTCCGCCGGTAACTCCTGCCAGCTGATGGGTAAGGAGGGCAAGTACGCTATCGTTCGTATGCCTTCCTCCGAGATGCGCCGCATCCTCGTTACCTGCCGCGCCACCGTCGGTGAGGTCGGCAACGCCGATCACTCCAACATCGTCATCGGCAAGGCCGGCCGTAAGCGTCACATGAACGTGCGCCCGACCGTCCGCGGTACCGTCATGAACCCTGTCGACCACCCGCACGGCGGTGGCGAGGGCAAGAACCACACCTCTGGTCGTCCCTCTGTTACCCCCTGGGGTAAGCCGACGAAGGGCCTTCGTACGCGCAAGAAGAAGAAGGTCTCGAACCAGCACATCATTCGTCGCCGTAAGAAGTAATTTCGGATACCGAGTTTTAGGAGAAAGCACTTATGAGCAGAAGTCTCAAAAAGGGCCCGTTCGTGGAGACTCGCCTTCTCTCGCGTATCACCGCGATGAACGAGGCTGGCAAGAAGGACGTCGTGAAGACCTGGTCCCGCGCGTCCACCATCTTCCCCGAGATGGTTGGTCACACCATCGCCGTCCACGACGGCCGCAAGCATGTGCCCGTGTATGTTACCGAGTCCATGGTTGGTCACAAGCTCGGCGAGTTCGCGCCGACTCGTACGTTCCGTGGCCACAAGGCCAAATAGGGGGTTAACCGTAAATGGCAACTAAGTCTATTGAAACTGAGGCCACCGAGGTTCGCGCCGTCGCTAAGTACGTGCGTGTTTCCCCCAGCAAGGCCCGCCTGGTGGTCGATCTGATCCGCCGCAAGCCTGTCGCTCAGGCCTTCGACATCCTCCACTTCTGCGACCGCGCCGTCGCCGTGGATGTCGAGAAGGTTCTCCGTTCCGCCGTTGCGAACGCCGAGAACAACAACGGTCTGCGTGCCGACAACCTGGTTGTCGCCGCTGCCTATGTTGACGAGGGTCCGACGCTTAAGCGCATCCGTCCCCGCGCCAAGGGTTCCGCTTCTCGCATTCTGAAGCGTACTTCCCACATCACCGTCGTCGTTGCTCCTCGAAAGGAGGCGTAAAGCTGTATGGGTCAGAAAGTCTACCCCACCGGCTTCCGTCTTGGCATCACCGAGAACTGGCGCTCCCGCTGGTTCGCAGAGAAGGATTACGCTAAGACCCTCGGTAACGATCTCGAGATCCGCAAGTACCTCGAGAAGCGTCTTTCCCGCGCAGCTGTCTCCCGCGTCGAGATCGAGCGCGCTGGCGACAAGGTGAAGGTCATCATCCTCACCGCTCGCCCCGGCGTTGTCATCGGTAAGAAGGGTGCCGAGATCGATACCCTCCGCACCGAGCTCGAGAAGGTCGCTGGCGTTTCTAAGGGCCAGCTCTCCGTCGACGTTGTCGAGATCAAGCGCCCCGAGCTCGACGCCAACCTCGTTGCTCAGTCTATCGCCGAGCAGCTCGAGGGCCGCGTTGCCTTCCGTCGCGCTATGCGCAAGGCTGTCCAGTCCGCCCGCAAGGCCGGCGCTAAGGGCATCCGTATCCAGTGCTCCGGTCGTCTTGGCGGTGCCGAGATGGGCCGTCGTGAGTGGTACCGCGAGGGTCGCGTGCCTCTGCACACCCTCCGTGCCAAGATCGACTACGGCACGGCTGTCGCCAGCACCACCATGGGCGCTTGCGGCGTGAAGGTCTGGATCTACCTGGGCGAGAAGCTCCCGGGCCAGCCTGTTCCCAACCCTGCACTCGAGGGCTCTTCCCGTCCTCGTCGTCGTAACTCCGAGAGGAGGGGTCAGTAGTGCTTGCCCCTAAGCGTATTCTTCACCGCAAGGTGCAGCGTGGCTCCATGAAGGGCCAGGCCAAGGGTAATACCGAGCTGCATTTCGGCGAGTTTGGTATCCAGGCTCTCGAGGCCCATTGGATCACCAACCGTCAGATCGAGGCCGCTCGTATTGCCATGACCCGCTACATGAAGCGTGGCGGTCGTGTCTACATCACGATCTTCCCCGATAAGCCCATCACCAAGAAGCCTGCCGAGACTCGCATGGGTTCTGGTAAGGGTAACCCCGAGGAGTGGGTGGCCGTCGTCAAGCCCGGCCGCATCATGTTCGAGGTCAAGGGCGTGCCCGAGGAGGTCGCTCGCGAGGCTCTGCGTCTTGCACAGCACAAGCTTCCCATCAAGACCAAGATTGTTGCTGCTAAGAACGCTGAGCAGCGCATCGAGAAGGAGATGGCTGAGGAGGCCGCTCTCGAGGCCAAGTGGGCTGCTGAGGACGCCGCCGCCGCCAAGGAGGAGAACTAATGAAGCCCGCAGAGATTCGTGAGCTCTCGGACGCTCAGCTCGTTGAGAAGCTGAAGGAAATGCGCGCCGAGCTCTTTAACCTTCGTTTCCAGATGGCCACCAGCCAGCTGGACAACACCGCTCGCGTCAACACCGTGAAGAAGGACATCGCTCGCGTCCTCACGGAGCAGCGCGCCCGCGAGATCGCAGCGGAGAAGTCCGCTGTCGCCGAGTAGGACCTAAGGAGAGAACATGACTGATTCGCGTAACTCGCGTAAGGTCCGTACGGGTGTCGTTACCTCCGTCTCCGGTGCCAAGACCATTGTTGTCACCATCACCGAGCGCAAGCGTCACCCCAAGTACGGCAAGATGATGACCAGCTCCAAGAAGCTGCACGCTCACGACGAGGAGTGCACGGCTGGCGTGGGCGACACCGTCCGCGTTATGGAGACCCGTCCTATGTCCAAGATGAAGCGTTGGCGCCTCATCGAGGTCGTCGAGCGCGCTAAATAAGCAGTCGCTCTTACGACTTGTACGTTTCCGAAGATGTGCGTATGCCTGGCTTGCATACCACAGGCCGTCTAAAGGCTGCGCACCTCTCTTCGGTTCTTAGTTCGGAGGAACATCTACCATGATTCAGATGCAAACCATGCTGAACGTCGCCGACAACTCCGGCGCTCGCAAGATTCGCTGCATCAAGGTGCTTGGCGGTTCCAAGCGTCGTTATGCAGGCATCGGCGATGTGTTCATCGGTGCTGTCCAGGAGGCTACCCCTGGCGCCAACGTCAAGAAGAAGGACGTTGTCCGTTGCGTCGTCGTTCGCACCGTTAAGGAGATCCGCCGCAAGGATGGCTCCTACATTCGCTTTGATGAGAACGCCTGCGTTGTCATCAACAACGATGGTTCGCCCGTCGGCACCCGTATCTTCGGGCCTGTCGCTCGCGAGCTTCGTGACAAGAAGTACATGAAGATCGTCTCGCTCGCTCCCGAGACCCTGTAGTTAGGGGAGATATATGTATATCAAGAAGGGCGATAAGGTCCAGGTTCTCTCTGGTAAGGATCGCGGCAAGCAGGGCGTTATCCTGCGTGCTCTTCCCGCCGAGAACAAGGTCGTTGTCGAGGGCGTTTCGGTCGTCAAGAAGGCCGTCAAGCCCAACGCTGCCAACCAGCAGGGCGGCATCGTTTCGCAGGAGGCTCCCATCGATGCCTCCAACGTCAATCTCGTTTGCCCCGAGTGCGGTAAGGTTACCCGCGTCGGTCACGAGAAGGACGGCAAGAACAAGCTGCGCGTCTGCAAGAAGTGCGGCCACAAGTTCTAAGCTGCCCGCAACATCAAGTTGCTAGCAAAGGCCCGGATGCCCCACGGCACCCGGGCCTTTTTGTATCCCCGCTCGATGGCTTGGGTTTTGCCGTCCCGTCATTCCGGTTGCATCCAGTTTTCGGTGCCGACTCGAATCGAGTGCCGCCAGGTGACACCCTGTCGCGTTTCGTCGGCTTCGGGGACAAAAGTCGGGACAACTCCAAAAACTATTTACGAACTCAGGGCTTTGAGTTTTTGTTTTTGTCCCAAAGGGCGCGGCGGGATGCCTTTGGAGGCTCGATAGCGCCGAAAACGCCCGTTTTGAAACGCAAATGCCTTTTCGAGTGCAAGCCGCAGCTGCAATAGGAAGTGAATCAACGCAGGTGGCTTTCAAGCAGTTTGCAAAACTGCAGGCCGCAGGTCTTCATTGCCAGTAGGAGAAATGAGTAGTCTCAGGTGGCTTGCCCATGAGTTGACGAACGGGATTTGAGATTACGCTGACGTCCGGAAACGCTTCGAGTACGGCGTTACTTTTTTGGGGTTTGGGCGTAGCCCCTGCACCCGCGAGCGCGGGCCTTAAGCCCGCCGAGAGGGTGACGCGTCGAAAGCGAAAGGGAAAGAGAGAAGGGGCCGTCCCTATCATTCAGCTTGCGACCGAAGTAGACAAGGAGGCCCCCTGAGCCTGATTGATGCCCCACAGACCGCGTCCGACCGAGCTCAAGCCGAGCTTTTCCTGACGTCCGCCTTCGCGGAGATGATGGCTGGATTGGCAACACTTATTTGGACGATTCCGGGAGGGACGGCCCCGCCTCCCCGAACTCGACCGGCGACATGTAGCCCAGCGTCGAGTGGATCCTGAAGTTGTTGTACCAGTGCACGTAATCCAAGAGCTTGGCTCGGAGCTCGCGCGTCCCTCCTCGGTCCTTCGGAGTGGCCGACGATCTCCCCGTTGCAGAGGTCGACGAGCAGGCAGACGTAGTTCCACGACGCCCCGACGCGTACGCAGGCCAAGTCGCTGCATATATGGGTGCATGGCGCCCTGCCGACGAAGCCGCGCGCGACGACGTTCGACACGTCGGCCTCGTTGACCGCCCCGGGGTGCACCTTGAACCCCTTCCTGCCGTATGCGCCGGCCAGGCCGTTCTCCCTCATGATGCAGCAGACGCGGCGCCGGCTGACGGTAACGTCCGACCTCCCGGGCGACGCCTCGATCTTGCGCGATCCGTTCCGGCCCTTGCTGGCGGCGTGCGCCGCCGCGGCCGCCGTCGCCCCCGACATTAAGGTCCTCGAGGGCCGCGTCGTCTCCGGCGACCAGTTCGTCTCGCCCACGGAACAGAAGGAGCGCATCCTCGCGACCTTCGGCGACCTGTGCTGCGAGATGGAGGGCTGCACCATCGCGCAGGCCGCCTATCTCAACGGCGTGCCCCCTCGTCGTCGCGCGCGCCATCAGCGACAAGCACTGCGCCGAGGGCCAGGTCGTCGACTACAACACCTTCGAGAAGAAGGCCGCCTGCGATTGCGCCCGCATCGTCGCGCGCATGGTTAAGCTATAGGCCCTACGCGCCGGGGCCCTTCTTTATGTTGGGGCCCCGGCGCGCAGGGCCCTTTCCAAAGCGAAGTGTCGAGCCGAAGTGTTGAGCGTCGGCCCTGAATGTTCAATGGCCGTTGTTTTCTGCCCCTCAAGTGGTGGACTTTTCCTCGGGGCTGTTGATTCCCCCACGCGCCCCCTTCCGTTCTCTGTTCTCCCCTTATACTCCTTGTACGAGGAGGTAAGAAGTCATGGACAAGACCGCGCAGGACAGCTTGGCAAAGAAGCCCGTCGACATGAGGGACAGGATTCTCGAGCATCTCGAGGCCCTCACCTCTGCCGTCTCGCTCGACGACCTTGCCCGTCTGTCCACCACCGACATCGCCGAGACGCTCATCATCTCCAGGAGCCTGGCGAGCCAGTACCTCAACGACCTTGTTCGCGCCGGTCTTGTGGTTAAGGTGGCGGGCAGGCCCGTCCGTTATTTTCATCGCCGCGCGTTCCAGAAGCATTTTCAGGTAAAGCTCTCTGCAAGCGAGTACGCCTCGCTCGCCGACCTCATCCAGGCGACGGGAATCGCCGATCACCGCGACTTCGCGCGTGCCGTGGGCTTCGACATGAGCCTCAGCTCCGTTGTCGAGCAGTGCAAAGCTGCGGTTCAGTACCCTCCGTTTGGCCTGCCCATCCTCTTGAGCGGCGGCGTGGGTGTCGGTAAGTCTTTCCTTTCTCGCCTTGTGTACGAGTATGGCAAGAACCAGGGCTTGCTGCCCCGCGACTCCTCCTATGTGCGCATCGACTGCGCCGGGGTCCCGGACGCCGCCTCGTTCAACGGGCTTCTTGACGAGTCGATCGCGAAATCGCGCGGGGGTGTGGTCTTTGTCAACGGCATCGAGGCACTCTCTCCCTCTGCGATGGAGCACTGTCTTGCGACGGCCCTCGGGCTCGATGCCTCCCAGGATGCGCCGCGCGCTCGTCTCGTTCTTTCGACGACGCTTTCCGCCGATGACCTGAAGGTTTCCTCGGCCTACAGCAAAATGCCCATCTGTGCCCGCGTCCCCTCACTCAAGGAGCGGACCCCCGAGGAGCGCGAGGATCTCATCTTGAGCTTCCTGCGCAGCGAGGGGTGCCGAATCGGTTCTGATGTGAAGATCAGCCGCGGCGCATACCGTTGCCTCGTGAACGCGGACTTTTCCGATAACATCGCCGGCTTGCGCGCCTGCGTGACGAACTGCTGCGCCAAAGCGTTCCTCAATCGCGAGGGCGACTACGTCGTCGTTCGCCCGTATCTTCTTCCCAGTGGGCTCCTCTCCTCCGCGCAGATCGATCAACAGCCCGACGATGGCGTTCTGATCGACGCGTCTCTGGATGCCGCCGAGAGCACAGGGCCGGTCGAGCAGGCGCTCGATGCCCTGTGCTCCCTCGATGAGCGATTCTGCGCCGGGGAGCTTTCTGTCTCCGAGCTCGTCTCGCAAGCTGTCTCCGCTGCGCGCGGCGTTGAGGATCACTTGATCTTCGGCCGCGGCGTTACCTCCTCGAGGTCGCGCGCCTTCGAGCGCGTCGTGGGCGCGGTCCTTGCCGACGCAGGCTCTTCTTATGGCATCGAGCTTTCGAGGAAGGTCGCTTTTCTACTGGCCCAGGAGATTTGCCTGCAGTTGTGGCCGGGCATCGGCCTGGCTAAGCGAAAGTCTGCCTGTGCGGAGCAAATCTCCCATCTCCTCGGTGCCGTGACCTCCGAATTGCCGTTTGCCTCGAGTGTCTCCGATCAGGTCGCCGCAGACGTGGAAGGGGCGCTTGGAATCTCGCTCGATCACTTCACGAAGACGCTTCTGACGCTGTGCGTCGCATCGGAGTCTCGCGATGCGAAGGCCCTTCGGACGCTCTGCGTCATCTTGTCCCACGGCTACTCAACGGCGACGAGCATCGCCGACGCGGCGAACCGTATGCTCGGCATGCATGTGTACGAGGCGGTCGACATGCCCTACGACCAGCAGCTGAAGGACATCGTCGGTCCGCTCCAGCGCCTCGTCGACCGCCATTCCTACTGCACCGGGGTCGTGTTCCTCGTCGACATGGGCTCCTTGGAGGAGGCCTATAAGGCCCTCGAAAACGTTACCGACTCCACTATCGGCGTGGTGAACAACGTCTCTACCGGTCTTGCGCTCGAGATCGGGGTTGGGCTGCTCGGCGGCAAGTCCATCGCCGAGGTTCTTGGCGACGCGACCGCCGCGTGCGTGACGCACTGCAAGGTGATCGAGCGCGTCAACCGTGAGGACGCCATCGTCTTCTGCTCCGAGTCTGGGGTCGACGCCGCGGAAAGGATACGCCAGCTCGTCTCGCAGAGCCTCCCGCGCACCATAGGCGCGCGCCTGCTCACGAGGCCCTTCAAGCAGCTCGTCGCGAACGGGTCGAACGACGCCGTTTTCTCCGAGCACCGCGTCTGCGCCGTCATCGGCACGGGAGACCCCGGGGTCGCCTCCGTTCCCTTCGTCGCCCTCGAGGACATCATGTCGACGGCGTCCGCCTCTAAGGTTGATGCCGTGTTCGGCAGGTGGCTTGACGCTTCCGAGCTCTCTTCTTTCCACGAGAAGTTGCTCTCGAACATGACGCTGCAGAACGTCATCCGCTCCATCACCATCCTCGACCCGGAGCGGCTATTCCACGAGATCGAGAGCGCCGTGCACGAGCTTCAGCGCAGGACAGGCGAGAAGATCGGCAGCAACGCCATCATTGGGCTCTACGTCCACCTCTGCTGTCTCGTCGAGCGCCTTGTTACCAGAAACCCCATTGAGACCTACGTTGGCCAGGACCGCTTCGAGGAGGAACGCGCCGATTTCATCGAGTCCTTCAGGCAGAGCTTCTCGAGTATCTCGACGCGCTATCGCGTAGAGGTTCCCGTAAGCGAGATCGCATATGTCTTCGACTACATAAGCGTGAGCGCCGCCCCGGCGCGAGAAGAGCGCCTCGGCTCCTCGGACCTCCTGCTCGACGAGTGACCTTCCCCGCGCCGCCGCGAGCTGACCGCGCGTCCTCAATAATCCGATAACCCCTTGCCCGGCGCGAATCCGGATAGCGCCGAGGCAGTACCGAACGTAAAACTTCATTTGATAGGAGCAAACATGAGTGTTGTTATGGCACGAATCGACAATCGCCTGCTTCACGGCATCATCGTGACGCAGTGGGCCCCGGTGTCGGGCGCGACCCGAGTCATGGTCATCGACGACAAGGTCGCCGGCGACGAGGTCCTGAAGTCCACCATGAGGATGGCGCGCCCCGCGGGCATGGCCGTCTCGATCATCTCCGAGCAGACCGCGCTCAAGAACTTCGCGGCGGGCAAGTACGACCGCGAGAAGGTCTTTGTCATCGCCAAGGAGCCCGAGACGATCCTTCACCTGGTCGAGTCGGGCATCGAGCTCCCGTCGCTGATCGTCGGCGGCTCTCTTGTCAAGGAGGGCGGCGTCCAGCTCACCCAGCGCGCCTATGCCTCCGCCGAGAACGTCCAGAGCTACAAGGCGCTCATCGCCCGCGGCGTCAAGGTGACGGCACAGTTCGTGCCCGCCGACAAGCCCGTCTCCGTCGCCGACCTCATCTAAGGAGGGATCATGGTCAACTTCACTATCCTGCAGGTCGTCCTTTTGACCCTGCTGGCCTTCATCAAGCACGTGGACTACTACGGCATCCCGATGATCTTCGTCAACTATGCCGTCTTCTGGGGCCTTATCACCGGTGTCGTCATGGGCGACTGGCAGACCGGCCTCGTCATCGGCGGCACCATCCAGCTCATGCAGCTCGGCGTCGCGGGCTTCGGCGGCTCGTCGATTCCCGACTACGGCACGATGGCCATCATCGCCACAGCCTACGGCGTGACCCTGGGCGCGGACACGGGCCTCGCCATCGGCCTGCCGGTCGGCATGCTCGGCATCCAGCTCGACGTCATCGTCAAGATCCTCAACGGCTTCGTCGTCGAGAAGTCCCAGAAGTTCTGCGACGAGGGCAAGTTCAAGCAGATGAACGCCATCCTGTGGGTCTGCCCCGTGCTCTTCGGCCTGTGCGCCGCCCTGCCCGTCTTTGTCTCCGTGACCCTCGGCCAGCCCGCCGTCAACTGGCTCCTCGAGGTTATGCCCCAGTGGTTCCTTTCCGGCCTCACCCTCGCCGGCAAGATGCTCCCGGCCGTCGGAATCGCGATGCTGCTGCGTTACATGCCCACCGGCAAGTACTTCCAGTACCTGCTCGCCGGCTTCTTCCTCTCGGCCTTCCTGAACGTGCCCATCATCGGCGCCGCCATCGTCGGCTTTGCCCTCGCGATCGCGTTCTACCAGCGCGCCGAGAGGGACACCGAGCTCGCCGCCCACGCTTCCGCAGACGCCTTCATCGGAGAGGATGAGTAACCATGGAAAACGAGAACATCACCGCCGTCGCCAAGGGCAAGCCCTCCGGCTACAAGGTCACCAAGAAGGACCTGCGCAACGCGAACTGGCGCTGGCTCATGAGCGTGTGCACCTTCAACTACCAGACCCAGCAGGGCGCCTCAGTCGCCTACGCCCTCTCGCCGGTCCTGAGGAAGATCTACACGAACGACGAGGACTATAAGCAAGCGCTCAACAACCACTTCCGCTACTACAACACCCAGCCTTGGCTCGCCGCCATCATCCTTGGCGCCTGCGTGGCCATGGAGGAGCGCGACGGCCTAGCGGCGGCGGACGCCGTCCAAGACCTGAAGATCGGCACCATGGGACCGCTCGCCGGCGTCGGCGACTCCCTGCTCATGACCATGATCCCGACCATCATGGGCTCCATCGCCGCCTACATGGCCATCGAGGGCAACCCCGTGGGAGCCGGCATCTGGTTCGCGCTCATCCTGGCCATCTTCTGGGTCCGCATGCACGCCCTCGAGTTCGGCTACAAGCAGGGCGTGAAGCTCGTCACCGACTTCAGCGAGAAGCTTCCCAACCTCACTGCCGCCGCCTCCGTGCTCGGCCTCACCGTGGTCGGCTGCCTCATCGCCTCGGTCATCGGCGTCACCTGCCCGATTAGCTTCAGCTTCGGCGACGTCGCGATGGAGATCCAGCCGCTGCTCGACAAGATCCTGCCTGCCATGATCCCCGCCGCCATCACGGGAAGCGCGTATTACCTTCTTACCAAGAAGAACGCGAGCATGACGGCCCTCATCCTCGTGGTGATTGTCCTCGCGATGGTCGCCTCCGCCGCCGGCATCCTCGCTTAGCTTCGACCCAAGAGATTGGTGAATCAATGAGAAAGATAGTTGTGGCGAGCCATTCCCTTCTCGCCCAGGGCTTCAAGGACACCCTCGAGTTCCTTACGGGTAAGGGCGACGCCGTCAACGCCGTGTGCGCCTACGTGAACGACAACGGCGAGGGGCTCGACGCGGCGGTCGAGGCGGCTCTTTCGGGCACTGACGAGGTCGTCGTCCTTACCGACGCGTTCGGCGGCAGCGTGAACCAGCGCTTCTCCCGCTTCGCCTCCGACCGGATCCACGTGATCGCGGGTGTCAACCTCCCGCTCGCCATGACGGTCGCGCTCGCGCGCCCCGACGAGAAGCTCGACTTCGATGCCCTCGTCAACGAGGCGCGCCAGCAGATCATCTACGTGAACGGTGTCAGTTCTGCCGAGTGCGACGACGACGAATAGAGGAGGTCGACGATGAGAGAGTTCCTTAAGGACGTGTGGATGCACGGCGGTGAGGAAAGCCGCGCCATCACCCCCGAGAACATCACGGGCGAGAAGGGCCGCGCCGCCATGTCGGCCAGCCACCTCGGCGTCGGCCGCAAGGGCTCGTGCTGCGTGCCCCTTGAGTCCGGCGAGACCATCACGCTCGCGGACATCGAGGGCCCCGGCATCATCCGCCACATCTGGATGACCGTCCCCGACAAGACCGCCGCCGGCAGCTTCGTCATGCGCGACCTCGTGCTGCGCTTCTACTGGGACGACGAGGAGACCCCCTCGGTCGAGTGCCCTGTCGGCGACTTCTTCTGTAACGGCTTCGGTGAGCGCGCCATTGTCAACTCAATGCCCATCTGCGTGAACCCGACGGGCGGCATGAACTGCTACTTCGAGATGCCCTTCAGGAAGCACGCCAAGGTCACGCTTACGAGCGAGCACCCCGGGTTCATTAAGTACATCTTCTACACGTTCAACTACGCGCTCACCGACGTGCCGGACGACGCCATGTACTTCCACGCTCGCTTTAACCGCGAGCGCAGCACCCGCAGGGGCGTCGACTACACCGTGCTCGACGGCGTGCGCGGCAAGGGCTACTACGTCGGCACCTACATGGCCCTGTGCGCCCTGGAGCGCTATTGGTGGGGCGAGGGCGAGATGAAGTTCTTCCTCGACGGCGACGAGGAGTTCCCCACGGTCACCTCGACGGGAGCCGAGGACTACTTCGGCGGTGCCTGGGCCTTTCTCGACAGGCCGCCCCACGCGCTGCCCGAGGCGCAGTGCTTCAACACGCTGTTCGCCGGCTACCCGTACCGCTCGACGCGCGACGCCACGCGCGACCGCTTCAGCGCGGGCAAGCCGAACCCGAACCCGATGCTCGCGACCAACGACGACGCGCTGCCCAGGCACGGTCTCTACAGGTGGCACCTTCCCGACCCGATCTCGTTCAAGGAGGACCTGCGCGTGACATTCCAGGACCTCGGCAACGACGACATCAAGCTCTACGAGCGCGAGGACGACATCTCCACCGTCGCCTACTGGTACCAAAGCGAGCCGCACGCCGTGCTCGCCCCGTTTGCCGCAAGGCAGGACCGCGTGCCCAGGTAGGGTCGCCTCGAAACATGCCAACGTTATGGGCGCCCGCGGTTGACCATGGCTACGGGCGCCCCTTTGCAAGGAGGATCACATGAGCGAAAAGCAAATGAGGCTCGGCGCCCTCGAGGCCGGCGGGACCAAGATGGTCTGTGCCGTGGTGTCCGGCGACGGCGAGGTCCTCGACCGTATGGAGACCCCGACGCTTGCGCCCGCCGAGACCGTCCCGCAGATGATCGAGTGGTTCGCCGCCCGCGATGTGGACGCGTTGGGCATCGGCGCCTTCGGCCCGACCTGCGTCGACCCCGCCGACGAGCGCTACGGCTCCATCCTGCAGACCCCCAAGCTCGCGTGGCGAGGCTATGGTCTTCGCGCCGCGTTCGCCGACGCCCTCGGGATTCCGGTGGCCTACGACACGGACGTGAACGTTGCCTGCCTCGGCGAAGTGGTCTTCGGCTGCTGCAAGGGGCTCGAGGACGCCGTCTACGTGACCATCGGCACCGGTGTGGGCGCGGGCGTCATGTGCGCGGGCAGGCTCCTTCACGGCATGCTGCACCCCGAGGCCGGCCACATGCTGGTAAGGACCCGTCCCACCGAGGAGGGACGCTGCGTCTGCCCGAGCCACGCGAACTGTCTCGAGGGCCTCGCCTCCGGCCCCGCCATCGCCGCGCGCTGGGGAAAGCCCGCGGCCGAGCTCGCGGACAACGATGAGGTGTGGGCGCTCGAGGGGGATTATCTGGGGCAGATGTGCGCGAACCTCGTGCTCATGTACTCGCCTCGCCGCATCGTCCTCGGCGGCGGCGTGATGCACCAGGAGCAGCTCTACGGCATCGTCCGCAAGAAGACCCTCGAATATCTGGGTGGCTACATCCAGACCGCCGAGCTTAAGGACATGGAGAGCTACATCTGCGCCCCGGGCTGCGGCGGCGACCAAGGAATCCTCGGCGCGGCCGAGCTGGCAAGAAGGGCGCTCGCGTAACTTGCGCTCTCTCCGCCATACAACGCGTTAAGAAAAGACGAGCGCTTCTTGCCAATTGAGCGGCAAGAAGCGCTCGTCTTTTGCATTTGTTTTTGGGGCAGGACGCCCCGCCTCCGCTAGAGTCCCTGGACCGCCACACCCACGAGGTTTGGACCGGTGTGGACAAGAAACGCGGGGCTGATGTCGGAGCGGACGACCTCCACCGCGTTGGCCACGCGCTCGCACAGGGCCTGCTCCATGCGGTCGTAGAGGTCGGCGTGGGCCGAGGTGCAGCTCGCGGCAAAGCGCACCTTGGGGTGCTTCTCGACGATGGCGGCGATGAGCTTGATCTCGGTGCGCTGCGGTGCTTGCACAGCCATTTCGTGTGCGCGAGGCTGTTGGCTTTCTGGGCCACAGCAATCACCTTCCCCCTAGCATGATGACCTGAACAATCCTCATGCTAGGGGGAAGGTTTTTGTCGCGTAGCGGAAATTGGCCTCCACCCGCTGAGCGGGTGGCTTTCTATGCCGCGCGTGCCGTGCGGCACGGACTAAAGTCCATGAATAAAAACGAGGAAGGCCACGTCCGGCCTCCCTCGCAAAGAGTCTCTGATTGCTCCCACTCATTGGGGACAGACTTACATGAGTGATTGCACTTATTGGGGACAGACTTAAATGAGTGCTCTTGAAATGCCGGCGCCTGGGGACGTTCTTTTTCTGTCTGCAGTTTGGGACGTTCCTTTTCTGTCGGCAGTTTGGGACGGTCCTTAGAGCTGCAGCGCGCCATGAGCGACGAGGCGAAGCGGATCATCCTGTCTTTCGAGTTCTAAGCATAAGCCCCTGTCTCTGAGCAATGACCGGTTCGCATTTGTGCGCATTTACGTGCGTGGGATTGCGTGAATATGCGTATAGATGCGCCGTTTACGGGATAAAAATGACCGTTTAGCGGTGAGATACGCAAAAACGCGCACAGAAGCGCGTGTTTGTGCGAATATAGAGCTGTCAGAAAGCAAGGCGTTCTATGACACAGGAGGCACATAATGGCAGATTCCAAGCAGGCTCCGCTCGACGCCGCGGCAGCCGCCAAAGCAGCGTTCGCTTCGGTCCAGGACAAGCCGTTCCCCGACGATATTTTTACGGCTCCCGAGCTCCATTGGGCCGTCATCGGTTGCGGCGTTATCGCCAACCAGATGGCTCAGTCCCTTGCTCTTGCCGGTCGCAAGCTTGCGGGCGTCGCCAACCGTACGCCGTCCAAGGCTCAGGCTTTTGCCGAGCAGTATGGCATCGAGAAGGTCTACGACACGGTTGAGGACCTCTACGCCGATCCTGGCATCGACGCCGTCTACATCACTACCCCGCACAACACTCATATCACCTATCTGCGCGCTGCCCTGGCAGCCGGCAAGCACGTGCTCTGCGAGAAGGCCATTACCCTCAATTCCGCTGAACTCGATGAGGCCCGTGCCATTGCCGCCGAGCACAACGTGGTCCTTATGGACGCTACCACGGTGCTCCACATGCCCTTGTATCAAGAGCTGCGTCGCCGCATGGATGCCGGCGAGTTCGGCCGCATGAACCTCGCTCAGCTCAACTTTGGTAGCTACAAGGAGTACGGCGACCTGACCAACCGTTTCTACAATCGCAACCTTGCCGGCGGTGCCATGCTCGATATTGGTGTGTATGCCCTGTCCGTCATGTGCCTGTTTATGGCGAGCCAGCCCGCCGAGGTCGTGTCTCTAGGCAACACCTGCGAGACTGGAGTCGATGTTGCGGGCGGCATCGTCTGCCGCAATGCCGAGCAGCAGCTGGGCGTCGTGAGCCTTACGCTTCACTCCAAGCAGCCCAAGCGCTCGGTCATCAGCTTTGACAAGTGCTACATCGAGGTCAACGAATATCCGCGTGCCGATCACGCGACCATCGTGTGGACTGCGGACGGCCACCGCGAGGAGGTCCACGCAGGCACCGAGGCTTACGCCCTGTGTTATGAGATGGCCGATCTTGAGAAGGCCGTTGCCGGCGACGACTCCAAGCGCGAGCTTCTGGATTATGCTTCTGATGTTATGGAGCTTATGACCAAGCTTCGCGCCGATTGGGGAGTCGTGTACCCCGAGGAGGAGTAAGCGATGCTTGCGGAAGATAGGCTCAACGCAATCGTGTCGATGGTGCAGCAGACGGGCTCGGTTACCGTACCGGAGCTTGCTGAGGCCCTGGGCGTGACGGCGTCTACCATTCGGCGCGACCTGCAGACGCTCAATCGCGCACACCGTATCGCCAAGGTGCACGGTGGGGCGACGAGCCTTGAGCGCGCGCACGTGACGCGCGACCTAACGCTTAATGAGCGCAGCGATCTCCATAACGACGACAAGGAACGTATCTGCGCCCGTGCGGCGGCGCTGGTGGAGCCCGAGAGCTTTGTGTACATCGACTCGGGCTCGACGACGCTCAGGCTCATCGAGCATCTTCCACACCTTGAAGGTGTCACCTATGTGACCGATTCCGTGCTCCATGCTCAACGCCTTGCTTTGCGCGGCATGCGTACCGTGGTGCTGGGTGGCGAGCTCAAACCCGAGACCGAGGCGCTCGTTGGCCCCGATGCCTTGGCAACCTTAGACCGCTACAACTTCAACTGTGGCTTTTGGGGCTCTAACGGCATTGCCGCCGAGCAGGGCTTCACGGCGCCCGATATCGAGGAGGCGCAAGTAAAGCGTATCTCGATGCGCCATACGGCCAAGCGCTTCGTAATCTCGGACGCCAGTAAATTTGGCATGGTGGCGCCCGTCAAGTTCGCGGACTTCCGTGACGCAACGATTGTTACCGCAGGCGATGTCCCTGCCAAGTACCGGGCAATGGACAACGTCGTCACGGTCTAGCAACAGGGGACCGGCTAAGGGCCAAAACCACCGCGAAGGGGCAGGAACCTTTGTGGTGGTTTTGACGTTTGCCCAGATAAAACCTGCCAAAATAAACCTGTCCCTTTTCGGCAGGTTTTAGGGCTCCCAGGGGCAGGGGGCTTCGATGTGAATGTGCTCGCCGGTTACGGGATGCGTGAAGGACACGCTGTGGGCGTGGAGCATCAGGCCGCAGGGGCGCGGCGTTCCGTACAGGTCGTCGCCAACCAAGGGATGATGCTCGCTCGCCAGATGCACACGGATTTGGTGCTTGCGGCCGGTGAGCAGCTCGACATCGATATACGAGCGCGTGGGCAGGCCACGACGGCTCTTAAGACGCTTGAGCACCTTCACGCGCGTTTGAGACGGCTTGCCGCTGGCGCCGACGCGCATCTTTCGGCTGTCGTGACGGTCGCGGGCGATGGGCTTGTCGATGAGCTTTTCGTTCCAGTCGATCTTGCCCTCGGCGAGCGCCAGGTAGTGCTTTTCGAAAGCGTGGTCGATGACCATCTGGTCAAAGGCGGGCTGCGTCTGCTTGTCGAGCGAGAACAACACCACGCCGGTGGTGTCGCGGTCCAGGCGGTTGAGCGGCTGCATGTCGGTCGCGGCAAAGCCGTCGCCCATCGCCAGCAGCAGGTCGCTGGCGTAGTCGGTGAGCGTGCGCTCGCCGGTGCCGTCGCCGTGGACGATCATGCCGGCAGGCTTGTCGATGGCCATGAGCCAGGCGTCGCAGTAGAGGACTTGAGGTTCTTCGTTCACGTGTAAGCCTTTCGGTTAGCTGATTCCCACAAACATGCAGCCCGAGGTGGCGCCGCGCAGGCGGGCGGCCGGCTTGCGGCCGGCTTGAGCCGCCTCGACAGCGCGACGGACGCGAGCGACGGCACGGCCAATCTCATCGGCCTCGAGCAAGGTTCCGTCGACCATAAGACGGCGCACGCCGGCATCGAGCAGCTGCGGAACTTGCGGCGTGAGGTCGATGGGGTAGGCGTCGTACAGGCGTGAGCGGCCGTGGATGTCGGTACGCACCGGCATGACCTTGCCGTCGATATTCTTGAGCGAGAGCTTGCGGGCACGCAGGCGGCAGTTGGCACAATCGTGGATGCAGCCGTTGGCAACCTGCAGAATGCAATGCTCGCTTGTCATGACGCGCGGGCGGCCAAAGACGGTGATGCCCAGAGCCGCGGGCGCGGCGGTGCCGAGCGAGATAATCTCGTCGAGCGTGATCTCGGGCGAGAGCCAAAACGCACCGGCTCCGCGCTCGGCAAGCGCCTCCATGCAGGGCGTGTTGTGCACCGGCAGGCAAGAGCGAATCTCGGCCGTGGCGCCAACCTGGGCGGCCAGGGCAAGCTCAGAGATGTTGCCAATAGCGACCGTGGCGCCGGCAACAACCCATGGGTCAACGCGGACGTGGTCAACGGCGCGGCAGACCTCATCGAGCACGGGTACGATGCCCTGCTCAAACGTATCGGCGGGGGAGAGCTTGGCCGCATCGAGCGCGTCGGTGGTCATGTAGATGCGCGTTGCACCCTCCGCCCGCGCTGCCTCGGCGGCCTCGAGCGAGGTGACGGTGGCGCAGATCTGCGGCTCGTCGCGGTAGTGCTCGGGCGCGGGGCGGGAATCACTGGTGACAATCGCCGGCAGCTCGAGCGTTTTCGCGCGCTCCGCGTACGGCGCCAGAATGGCCTCTTCCAGCGCCTTGCAAGCGGCGGCGCGCACCTTATGTACGGCGGAGAAACCCATGCCACAGCCCTCATCGAGCGCCACCTCAAAGCTCGCAGCCTCAAAGGGAGAGGAACCCATGCGGCCGACGTGCTCAACCAGATCGGACGCCTCGACCGCACGGGTCTTGGCGGCTTCGACGGTAAAGCCCGTGGCCGTGGCCGTAAGCGAAGGGTCGTCGCAGCAGGTGAGCGTAACGGTAAACGGCTCGCCCAGACGCGCCACGACGGACACATCAACAGCTCGGCGGCGCAGCACATCGCGCTTGAGCGCGGCGCCGGCGGCGTCGATGGCACGCTGACTGCGAATCACGCGGACGCGGCAGCCCTCGGGCATGCTGCGGGGTACGCGACATTCGATGACTTCACCGGCTGCGGCATCATCGGCGGCAATGGTGGTCAGGAACTGGTCAAACTCGTTATCGTGGCGAAGCTCCAGCAGGTCGCCCTTGCCCACGGGCTCAAACAGCTCAATACGGGCGATGGCGGCGCGGCGACGGCGGTCGTCGGGCTTGAGGCCGCGCACATCGCGGTTGGCCGGGCGGCTGCCCAGCACCGTGCCCACGATCTGTCCGCGGTTGTTGGAACGCTCATAGCTCATCATCTCGTCGCCCGAGGTGCCGTCCTGATAGGCGTGCGTAAAGTCGCGGTTAAAGCAGCGCTTGAGCTGGCGCTGACGGGCGGCTTCCTCGTCCTTAGAGGTCGAAACATCGGCCAGCATATCGTCAATCTGATGACGATACACGTCGACGATGGAATACACGTAATCGGGAGCCTTCATGCGGCCCTCGAGCTTGAGCGATGCGGCGCCGGCGTCATACAGACGGCGAACAAGCTGCGAAGTGTTGGTGTCGCGCGGGCACAGCGCGCGCTCGCGACCGGCAGGGGAGAGCGAGCGGCCGTTCTCGTCGATCAGCTCGTAAGGCAGGCGACAGGGTTGAGCGCACATGCCGCGGTTGGCCGAGCGGCCCGCCATGGCAAAGCTCGAAAGCAGACACAGGCCAGAGTAGCAAAAGCAGATGGCGCCATGGCTAAAGACCTCAAGGTCCACATCGGGCGCGGCATCGTGAATGGCGGCAATCTCGTCGATGGAAAGCTCGCGCGAGAGGGTCACGCGGTCGGCGCCCTGCTCGCGGCACCAAAGGGTTCCGCGGTCGTCGTGGATGTTCGCCTGGGTCGAGATATGCGTCTCGATGCCGGGCATGGTGCGCTTGACCTCAAAGAACAGGCCCCAGTCCTGGATGATGAAGGCGTCGGCGCCCAGCGTGGAGCAGCGATGGATGAGCTGCAGCGCATCGCTCATCTCGGACTGCTTGATGACGATGTTGACCGTGACGTAGACGCGCGAGCCGGCTAGATGCGCGGCGCGGCAGGCCTGCTCAAAGGCCTCGTCGGTAAAGTTGGTGGCCTTGCGGCGTGCGTTGAAGCTGCCCATGCCGCAGTAGATGGCGTCTGCCCCGGCGGCGAGTGCGGCAGCAAAGGGCTCGGGCCCTCCGGCGGGCGCCAAAAGCTCGGGTCTGCGGTTGGTGGTTCGACTGGCGGTTGCGGTCATATCCTGCCTTTCAAAATGCTCAGATACTCAAAAGTATAGTGGTGCCGTCGCGGCAGGCGATGCCCGTGCTCTAAGCGGGATAAAGTCTTCAGCAGCTTGGACTGGCTGCTCCACATGAGAACCGTTCAGCGGTCCGGGGAAACCGTTGGGCGATAAAATATTCTCGCAGCGTGATAATAATCTTGCATCGCGCGGAAACCTTGAGTACTATCCCAATCAAGCGCGGTGTTCAGACCGAACTGTGCCTCCCGGTGTGAACGCCGCGCTCCCGTTCCCTTTTACTTGTAAGGAGAAAAACATGAGCAAGACCGTCGTGTCTTCCGATAACGCACCCGCAGCCATCGGCCCGTATTCCCCCGGTATCCAGACTGGCAACATGGTGTTCCTGTCCGGCCAGCTGGGCATCGATCCCGCGACCGGCAAGCTGCCCGAGGGTGTCGAGGCCCAGGCCAAGCAGTCCCTCGCCAACGTCGAGGCTCTGCTGACCGCTGCCGGCGCCACGTTTGCCGATGTCGTCAAGACCACGGTCTACCTGGCCGACATCGCCGACTTTGCCGCCGTGAACGTGATCTACGCCTCCAAGTTCGAGGCCCCGTTCCCCGCGCGCAGCGCTTTCCAGGTTGCCGCTCTTCCGGCTGGCGGTCTGGTCGAGATCGAGGTCGTCGCCGCTCTCTAAGGCGTTGGCCACAACTAAACATGACATGCAAAAAGACCCTGCAGCGCGTGCGAGCTGCAGGGTCTTTTGTCAAGCGATGCGACAAAAATGATCCGTTTCCCTTCGTCCCCAAGGGATCACGTTTAGCCCTCCTTGCGGACTTTTTGCAGGTAGCGGTACACGCTGGGCTCCGAGATGCCCAACGCGGTGGCAGCGCAGGCCACGGCGCCCTTGAGCATGAACACCCCGTTGCCGTTGAGGTGGCGAATGACGTCCACGCGGTCGTTCTGACCAAGCGACGCTACATCCAGCCCGCGCGCGCTCAGCAACTCGGCAATGCTGCGGTCGATGAGCTCCTGGGTGGACTCCGAAAGGCTTTCGACCTCGATAGGGGCGGGCTCCGTGCGCGTCGGCGCTGCGTCGAAGCACGCCATGAGCTGCTGCGCCATGGCGTTGATGGAGCGTACGGTCGAGAGGTCGGTGTTGACGCAGAGCATACCGACGATCTCGTCATCCTCGCGGATAAAGAACGTCGCGGACTCCAACGTCTTGCCGCCGGCACCGCGCCCCTCGTAGCCCGTAATAAACGGCAGGTCGCGATACTTGGGGTCGTGCATGATCTTGAGCGCCAGATCGGTGGCGGGACCGCCGATCTTACGGCCGCTCACGATGCCGTTGCGAATATCGACGATGGCGTGGTCGGGATCCGAGAAATCGTGCAGCACGATTTCGCTGTTCTTACCGAGTATCTGCTCCAGGAAATCGACCATCGGCAAAAAGCGGCGTACGGTCTCGTTCACGGGCAACTCCTTTGGGTGAAATCGGAAATGTTCATAACAATTTTTTCTCATGGTAACACGTGTCTATTGACTCGCATATTCGCAGGTACATTGCGTAATACAGACGAACGGTATGATTTTGGCGGTAAACGGTTGACCAAAAGAAAAGTTAGATGTTATTTTGACAAGACACTTTCCTGACCTGCGGAAATGCATTGTCTCAGCTCAAGAATAGTCTGATAACAAAAAATTATTATTGAGAATGAGAATCATCTTTAATACGATATGCAACGAAGGCACAACCTCAACCCCGCACTGCGTCACAATAGAGCGTTAGATGCGAAAACAACTATTTCGAGGATTGGTGGTCAAATGACCCAGGAGACGGTTACGAACGGCACTGAAGCCCTGTTCACTCGTGAAGGCATGCCTCCCGTTAAGGAAATGATCCCGTGTGCCCTTCAGCACGTACTGGCATCGTTTGCCGGCATCATCACCCCGGCTGTCATCATGGCCGGCGTCTACGGCTTTAATAGCCAGCAGAGCACCGACATCATCCAGGTCGCGCTCATTCTTTCGGCGATCGACACGGCCCTTCAGGCCTTTGCCCCCTTCCGTCGCATCGGCGGCGGCCTGCCCATCGTCATGGGCGTTTCGTTCGCGTTCCTCCCGGCCCTGCAGGCCATGGGCGCCTCGGGCTTTAGCTTTGGCGCGCTGTTGGGCGGCGAGATTGTCGGCGGTGCCGTCGCGGTCCTCTTTGGTCTGGCCTACAGCAAGATCAAGTGGCTGTTCCCACCCGTCGTGACCGGTACGGTCATCTTCTCCATCGGCGTTTCGCTGTATCCCACGGCCGTCAAGTATATGGCCGGCGGTATGGGTACGCCACTGTGGGGCACCCCGCAGGCCTGGTGCGTCGCTCTTATCACCTTCGCCGTGGTCTTTGCGCTCGCCAACTTTGGCAAGGGCACGCTCAAGCTGGGATCCGTGTTCTTTGGCATGATCGTTGGCATGATCGTCTCCATCCCCTTTGGCATGATCGACTTCTCAAGCGTCGCCACCGCTCAGGTCTTCGCCCTTCCCAAGCTCATGCCCTATGCGCTCGAGTTTGATCCCGAGGTCTGCATTACCCTCGCCGTCGTGTTCCCCATGGTTGCCATCCAGGTTATCGGCGACGTCTCCGCCGCCTGCCTGGGCTCCATCGACCGTATGCCCACCGAGCGCGAGCTCTCCGGCGCTATCGTGTCCCAGGGCCTCACCTCTATGGTCGGCGGCCTGCTGGGCGGTCTTCCCACCAGCGCCCTTGGCCAGAACGTGGGCATCATCTGCTCCAACAAGGTCGTCAACAAGTGGGTCTTTGTGATCATCGCGGCCGTCTTTGCCATCGCCGGTCTGTTCCCGCAGCTCTCTGCCGTCCTTTCCGCTATCCCGCAGCCCGTCATCGGCGGCGCGACCGTCGGCGTCTTTGGCACCATTACCATGAACGGCGTGCGCATGTTCACCCGCGAGGGCCTCACGCAGCGCACTACCACCATCGTCGGTACCTCCGTCGTCTTTGGCCTGGGTATCTGGATGGCCAGCGGTTGCCTTGCCGGCGAGGGTATGCCCGCCTGGGTGTCCACCGTCATCGGCTCCAATGCCGTAACCCCCACCGCCATCATGGCCATCGTCCTTAACCTGATTCTTCCGCAGACGCCGGTCGTGGCTCAGCACATCGATGCTGCCAAGGACGCTGCCGTGGATCTGGTCTTGCCCGAGAGCAAGAAGTAACCAATTCGGTGCTATTCGTCGGCGGACGCATCGCCTCGTCCGCCGACGTCATGCGGCGTCAAGCCGCACTTCAAAGGGTTTGTCCCTTTGGTGAAGCGTTGACGGGAGAGGGCCCGTTTCCGGTGTAGGCCGGCGCTTCGCACTCCGCCATGTCAGAGGTGTCAAACCCCGCCTCTGATGTTGAAGGGAGCATCCATGCTTCTGGTCGCTAACGGTTCCGTTTTTACCCGCAACGCTCAGACCCCGTTTATTCCAAACGGTGCGGTCGCCATTGACGGAGATACGATCGTCGAAGTGGGCCCCGAGTGCGAGCTCAAGGTCAAGTACCCGGATGCCGAGTACGTCGACGCCCAGGGCAACCTCATCATGCCCGGACTCATCAATTGCCACACCCACATCTACTCGGGTCTGGCTCGCGGCCTTGCCATTAAGGGCTGCAACCCCACCAACTTCCTGGAGAATCTTGAGCAGCAGTGGTGGAAGATCGATGACAACCTGACGCTCGACGGCACCAAGGCCAGCGCCTATGCCACGATTCTGGACTCCATCCGCGATGGCGTCACAACGATCTTCGATCACCACGCGAGCTTCTGCGAGATCCCAGGCAGCCTCTTTACCATTAAGGATGCAGCTCAGGAGCTGGGCATGCGTTCGTGCCTGTGCTACGAGGTCTCCGACCGCCGCGGCCAGGAAAAATGCGACCAGGCCATTGCCGAGAACGCCGAGTTTGCCCAGTGGGCCGCCAAGGAGCGTCGCGATAACGACAATCACATGATCGCCGCCATGTTTGGCGGTCACGCCACCTTTACGCTTTCGGACGAGACCATGGACAAGATGGCCGAGGCCAACAACGGCCTGACCGGCTTCCACATCCATGTGTGCGAGGGCATGAATGACGTGTGGGACTCCCGTCTCAACCGTGGTGGCATCAGCCCCGTCGAGCGCCTGCTGCAGCACAATCTGCTGGGTCCCGACACCATGCTCGGCCACTGCATCCACGTGACGCCCGCCGAGATGGATATCGTCAAGGAGTCCGGCACCTGGCTGGTCAACAACCCCGAATCCAATATGGGCAACGCCGTGGGCTGCGCTCCCGTGCTCGAGTTCTTCCGCCGCGGCATCCCCGTGTGCATGGGCACCGACGCCTACACCCACGATATGCTCGAGAGCCTCAAGGTCTTCCTGATCATTCAGCGCCACAACGCCGCCATGCCCAACGTGGGCTGGTGCGAGGCCATGACCATGCTGTTCGAGAACAACGCCAAGATGGCGAGCAAGTACTTCGATCGCAAGCTCGGTGTGCTCGAGGCCGGTGCTGCCGCCGACGTCATCGTTATGGACTACAAGCCCTTTACGCCGCTGAGCGAGGAGAACATCGACGGCCATATGCTCTTTGGCATGATGGGCAAAAATTGCCGCACCACCATCATCAACGGCCGCGTCCTGTACAAGGATCGCGAGTTCGTTGGCATTGATGAGGACAAGATCAACGCGTGGACCATGGCCGAGTCCAAGAAGCTCTGGAGCACGCTCAACGATCGCGCCTACTAATTACAAGTAGATTTGCGCGCGTCAGATGTTTCGCCGCATCCGACGCGCGTATAGGCGACCTCCGCGGGGTCGCCGGCGCTGTGCTAGCGCTACACCGTATTTGCGCCCGCCGCGCGGTCTCGCCGGGCGTTACAGAGAGGAGCTCACTATGAGCGACATCATGAGGCCGATCCCGTTTTCGCAGCTGATGAACTGGATCATCGAGGAGCACAAGACTCAGGGCGCCGTCTTTGGCGTGCGCAAGATGGCCACGACCAACCAGGAGGGCGCGCTTCCCATTTTTGACGAGCGCATCGAGACTCCGTTTGGCCCGGCCGCCGGCCCCAATACACAGCTTGCCCAGAACATCGTGGCCTCTTATGTGGCCGGTTCTCGCTTCTTTGAGCTCAAGACCGTCCAGGTTATGGACGGCGAGGAGCTTTCCCGTTGCGTCAACAAGCCCTGCATCGTGGCGCAGGACGAGTGCTACAACTGCGAGTGGTCGACCGAGCTCGAGGTTCCGCAGGCCTTTGCCGAGTACGTGAAGGCATGGTTCGCCTGCCACCTGATCGCTCGCGAGTACGGCCTGGGTAGCCCGGACGGCTTTGTCTTCAATATGTCCGTGGGCTATGACCTGGAGGGCATCAAGAGCCCCAAGGTCGACGCCTACATCGAGGGCATGAAGGACGCCAGCGGATCTGACGTCTGGAACGAGTGTCGCACATGGGCGCTCGCCAATCTGGACCAGTTTGAGCATGTCGATGCCGCGTTTGTCGAGTCCATTCCGGCGCGCGTCTCCAACTCTATCACCGAGTCTACCCTGCACGGTTGCCCGCCAGCGGAGATCGAGCGCATCGCGACCTATCTGATCACCGAGAAGGGCCTCAACACCTACATCAAGTGCAACCCCACGCTGCTGGGCTATGAGTTTGCCCGCCAGCGTCTGAATGAGCTGGGCTTTGACTACATCGTCTTCGACGATACGCACTTCCGCGAGGACCTGCAGTGGGCCGACGCCGTGCCCATGTTCGAGCGCCTGATTGCCCTGTGCGCCGAGCGCGGCCTGGAGTTTGGCGTCAAGCTGACCAACACGTTCCCCGTCGACGTGACGAGGAACGAGCTGCCTTCTACCGAGATGTACATGTCGGGCCGTTCGCTGTTCTCGCTGACCATCGAGGCTGCTCGCCGCATTACCGAGCAGTTCGATGGCAAGCTGCGCATCAGCTACTCCGGCGGCGCCACGGCCTACAACATCCGCGCCCTGTATGACGCCGGCATTTGGCCCGTCACCCTGGCGACCGACGTGCTCAAGCCCGGTGGCTACGAGCGCTTTAGCCAGATGGCCGGCGAGTTTGCCGACCTGGACGGCAAGCCGTTTGAGGGCATCTCGCTCGAGGCCGTGACCGCGATCCAGGCCGACTCGCTCACCAACCCGCTCTACAAGAAGCCGCTGCGCCCGCTGCCCGACCGCAAGGTCGCTGGCAAGAGCCCGCTTTCCGACTGCTTTACCACGCCGTGCCGCACGGGCTGCCCCATCCAGCAGGATATTCCCGCCTACCTGGCGGCTGTTGACGAGGGCCGCTACGAGGACGCGCTCAACATTGTCATCGAGCGCAACGCCCTGCCGTTCATTACCGGCACCATCTGCCCGCATCCCTGCGGCCGTGCCTGCGAGCGTGCGTTCTACGAGCCCGAGGGCGCCCAGATCCGCGCCAGCAAGCTCAAGGCCGCCCGCGAGGCCATGACCGCCGTGCTGCCCAAGCTGCGCTCCCAGGCTATTGCCAACGACGGCGAGCGCAACGTTGCCGTTATCGGCGGCGGCCCGGCCGGTCTGGCGACGGCGTTCTTCCTGACGCGCGCCGGCGTGCCCGTCACCATCTTTGAGGCCCGCGATTCGCTCGGCGGCGTGGTCCGTCACGTGATTCCCGAGTTCCGTATTGCGAGCGACGATATCTCCCACGACGCCGAGCTTTGCCTGGCCTTTGGTGCGAAGGTGCAGCTCAACGCTCGCGTGGAGTCCATTGACGAGCTCAAGGCCCAGGGCTTTACCGACGTGGTCGTGGCCACCGGTGCCTGGATGCCCGGGTCTGCAGGCTTGGGCGAGGACGCCGAGCTCGACGTGCTGGAGTTCCTCGAGGCCGCCAAGAAGGGCGAGAAGCTCGAGCTGGGCGAGGACGTCGTGGTCATTGGCGCCGGCAACACCGCCATGGACGCGGCCCGCGTGGCCAAGCGCATGGCTGGCGTGAAGAACGTGCGCCTGGTGTATCGCCGCACCAAGAAGCAGATGCCCGCCGACGAGGAAGAGCTCGATCTTGCTCTTGCCGACGGCGTTGAGTTCTGCGAGCTGCTGGCACCCAAGACACTCAACGGCGCCGTACTGACCTGCGACGTTATGGAGCTGGGCGAGCCGGATGCAAGCGGCCGTCGCAGCCCCGTCGCCACGGGCGAGACCGTCGAGCTTTCCGCCACTACGGTAATCTGCGCCGTGGGCGAGGGCATCGATGCCAGCCTGTACGATGCCGCGGGCGTCGAGCACGACCGTTGCGGCCGCCTTGCCGCCACCTCCACCGGCGTCGAGGGCGTCTGGGCTGCAGGTGACTGCCGTCGCGGTCCGGCCACCGTGGTCGAGGCTATTGCCGACGCCGCCGAGGTCGCCCGTGCCATCGCTGGCGTGGACTTTAACAAGTACGCCGACCAGAATGCTCAGGCCGGTCGCGAGGACGCCTGCTACGAGCGCAAGGGGTCGCTGTGCCGCGACAAGCGCAATTGCACCAAGACCCGCTGCCTGGGCTGCGGCTCGGTGTGCGAGGTCTGCTGCGACGTGTGCCCCAACCGCGCCAACGTGGCAATTAAGGTGCCGGGCCTGGCCAAGCATCAGGTCGTCCATGTCGACGGCATGTGCAACGAGTGCGGCAACTGCGCCGTGTTCTGCCCCTACCAGGAGGGTCGTCCCTACAAGGACAAGCTCACCCTGTTCTGGAGCGATCAGGACATGGAGAACTCCGAGAACGAGGGCTTCCTGGCCGTGGACGAGGACCACTTTAAGGTTCGCGTCGCCGGCACGGTCCGCACCGTCTCGGTCGATGCCGTCAACACCGGTCTGCCCGAGGCCGTCCGCCTGACCATCAAGGCCGTGCGCGACAGCTATCCGTATCTCCTTAAGAAATAGGCGAGTCTCTTATGGCCAAATCCATTCAACATAACGTGGCCTACGTTGCCTGCGGAAGCGGTTGCGCCTCCGCAGGCGGCGACGCCCGCTGCAGCGAAGGCTGCATTGGCTGTGGCGCCTGTGTCGCGGCCTGCCCCCACGGTGCCATTGCGCTGGTCGATGGCATCGCCCGCGTGGACCGCTCCAGGTGCACGGGCTGTGGCCTGTGCGGCATGGCGTGCCCGCAGCGCGTGATTGCCTTCGTTCCCGGCTACCAGAACATCCTGGTGCGCTGCAACAACACCGACAAGGGCGCCATTGCGCGCAAGATCTGCGACACGAGCTGCATCGGTTGCGGCATGTGCGTCAAAAAGTGCCCTGCCGGCGCTATCCGCATCGAGGACAACTGCGCCCATATCGACGGCGCGGACTGCCTGTCGTGTGGCATGTGCGCTGTCGTCTGCCCGCATGGCGCCATCCACGACCGCACCGGCATCGCCGCCGGCGTGTAGAAGGGAATCACCATGGCACAGGAATTCACTTTTACCGTTAACGGCGTCGAGCGCACGACGACCCAAAACAAACCGCTGCTGCGCTACCTGCGCGACGACCTGCACATCCATTCCGCCAAGGACGGCTGCTCCGAGGGTGCTTGCGGCACCTGCACCATTCATGTGGACGGTGCGGCCGTCAAGGCCTGCGTGCTGACCACCGCCCTTGCCGCCGGCCGCAACATCGTGACTGTCGAGGGCCTGCCCGAGGACGTGCGCGAGGCCTTTGTGTACGCCTTTGGCGCCGTGGGCGCCGTGCAGTGCGGTTTTTGCATCCCCGGTATGGTCATGGCAGGCGCGGCGCTGATCGCCGAGGACCCCGAGCCCACCGAGGAGCAGATCAAGTACGCCATCCGCGGCAACGTCTGCCGCTGCACCGGCTACAAGAAGATCATCGAGGGCATTTCGCTGGCCGCTGCGGTGCTCCGCGGCGAAAAGCAGATCGACGAGGATCTGGAGCGCGGAGACGACTACGGCGTGGGCAAGCGCGCCTTCCGTATCGACGTGCGCAAGAAGGTGCTCGGTGAGGGCAAGTATCCCGACGACATCGACGAGCTCGATCAGCCGGGCCTGACCTACGCCAGCGCCGTGCGCTCCAAGTATCCGCGCGCCCGCGTGCTCTCCATCGATACCTCCAAGGCCGAGGCCCTGCCCGGTGTGGTGGGCATCTTGCGCGCCGAGGACGTGCCGGTCAACCAGGTCGGCCACCTTATCCAGGACTGGGACGTCATGATCGCCCAGGGCGATATCACCCGCTGCGTGGGCGATGCCATCGTGCTGGTGGTTGCCGAGGACGAGGCGACGCTCGAGAAGGCCAAGAAGCTCGTAAAGATCGATTACGAGCCGCTGGAGCCCGTGCGTAACATTGTCGAGGCCAGGGCTGCCGACGCCCCGCGCCTGCACGACAGCTTCTTTGCCTTTGGCAACACGGTGGAGCTCAAGGACAACGTGTGCCAGAGCCGTCACGTGACGCGCGGCGACGCCGCCAAGGCGCTGGCAGAGAGCGCGTTTACCGTGACACAGCGCTTTACCACGCCCTTTACCGAGCATGCCTTCTTGGAGCCCGAGTGCGCCGTCGCCTTCCCGTACAAGAACGGCGTCAAGGTGCAGTCGACCGACCAGGGTGCCTACGACACGCGCAAAGAGTGTGCTCACATGTTTGGCTGGGACAGCGAGCCCGAGCGCGTGGTCGTCGAGACCATGCTCGTGGGTGGCGGCTTTGGCGGCAAGGAGGACGTTTCGGTCCAGCATCTGGCCGCGCTTGCTGCCTATAAGCTCCAGCGTCCTGTGAAGTGCAAACTCACGCGTGCCGAGTCGCTCGCGTTCCATCCTAAGCGCCATGCCATGGACGGTACCTTTACGCTGGGTTGCGACGCCGAGGGCAACTTTACCGGCCTTGATTGCGAGATCAACTTTGATACCGGCGCCTACGCTTCGCTGTGCGGCCCGGTGCTCGAGCGCGCCTGTACGCACGCCGTTGGCCCCTACAAGTACCAGAACACCGACATTCGCGGCTTTGGCTACTACACCAACAACCCGCCCGCCGGCGCGTACCGCGGCTTTGGCGTTTGCCAGTCCGAGTTTGCGCTCGAGAGCTTGATCGACTTGCTGGCAGAGAAGGTCGGCCTGGACCCGTGGGAGATTCGTTACAGAAACGCCATCGAGCCGGGCGAGGTTTTGCCCAACGGCCAGATTGCCGACTGCTCCACGGCGCTGAAGGAGACGCTGCTTGAGGTCAAGGATGCCTACTATGCGCATCCCGGACACGCCGGTATCGCTTGCGCCATGAAGAACGCCGGCGTGGGCGTGGGCCTGCCCGATGCCGGCCGCTGCAAGATTCGCGTCGAGGATGGCCGCGCCGTGGTCTACGCCGCCACGTCCGACATCGGCCAGGGCTGCAACACGGTCTTTTTGCAGGACGTTGCCGAGGCGTGCGGTCTGCCGCTGAGCTGCATTGCCAATGGCGAGTGCTCCACCGAGAACGCTCCCGACTCCGGCACCACGTCTGGCTCGCGTCAGACGGTCGTGACCGGCGAGGCCGTGCGCGGCGCCGCCTTCCTGCTGCGCGATGCCATGGTTGGCATCGAGGCCGGCAAGCCTGCGCCTACCGCCCCGGTGAGCGCCCATGGTGATGGCGTCAAGATCGAGTACGACGACGGTCGTGCCTATCAGCTGCGCACGCAGGAACTCGTCGCCGGCCAGGGCATGCATCCTCAAGATCCCGCGGCCGCCATCAAGGCGCTCGAGGGATGCGAGTTTGGCTACGTGTATCTGGAGCCGACCGACAAACTGGGCGCCGACGTCCCCAACCCCAAGAGCCACATCTGCTACGGCTTTGCCACGCATGTGGTCATTCTGGATGATGACGGCCGCGTGAGCGAGGTCTATGCCGCGCACGATTCCGGCAAGGTGGTCAACCCCATCTCCATCCAGGGTCAGATCGAAGGCGGCGTGCTCATGGGTATGGGCTATGCGCTTACCGAGGATTGGCCGCTCAAGGACTGCGTGCCCCAGGCGAGGTACGGTACGCTCGGGCTGTTCCGTGCGCCCGAGATTCCGGATATCCACGCCATCTACGTGGAGAAGGACGAACTGCTGCCCGTGGCATATGGCGGCAAGGGCATTGGCGAGATCGCAACGATCCCCACGGCGCCCGCCGTGCAGAACGCCTATCGCGCGTTTGACGGCAAGCTGCGTCCGGATCTGCCCATGGTGGATACGCCCTACAGCCGCGCCCGTCACCGCGGGTAGGGTAGGGCGTGGACGGCCATTACTGACGGGCTGTCCATGCTCAGCATCAACTGCATATGCTGCGCCTTTGGCCCCGGCTCCATCGCGAGCCGGGGCCTTTTGCTTGGAGCGGAGGCAGCATCCCGTAATTCGGGCAATCCGGTGGTCAGGGGTTGAGCGAGCGTTGCGCTAAGGATGCCAAGCGTAAAACCTTCAATGAAAATAGCGTAAAAACTGCATCTGTCATGGCGTAAAAACTACATTGAAAGTAGCGTAAAATCCGCATTGAAAATGGCGTAATTTCGCATATCGCGTGATCGCCCGAGCTTGCACAGGCCTTTTGCGAGCTCTTGCCATGAACGAGAGCCAGGCCGTCACGTACAAGACGCTCATAAAGGACGCCTCGTACGGTGAGGCGGGCCCCGACGAGAGGACCATCGCTGCGTACTTGGACCTCTTCAACAGGCTCAAGCTGACCGAGGACCTGTGCGGATGGGAGCCGCCTATGCGCTCGAAGGCCCGCGTTCGCGTGCGCCCCAAGCGCTACTTCTGCGACCCGTCACTTGCGGCGGCGTTGCTGGGGGCTACCCCTGAGCGGCTGCTTGGCGATATGCAAACGCTGGGGATGCTCTTTGAGAACCTCGTTCTGCGCGACGTGCGCGTGTTCCTTTCCACCTACGGCGGTGTCGACAACAGTGTCCATTATTTCCGAGATGAGAAGGGCCTTGAGGTCGATCTGATCGTTGAGCACGACGGGCGCTGGGGAGCCATTGAGGTCAAGCTGAGTGATGCGAAAGCAGACGATGGAGCGAGAAATCTCAAGGCGCTGGAGAGGAAAGTGCTCTCCAATCCTGCCGCCCAGAATGCCGCGCCGGCGTTTTTGGCGGTCGTGGTTGGAAAGGGGAGCATTGCCTACACACGCGACGACGGCGTGGCGGTGATCCCCGTGGCGGCTCTTGGGGCGTAGTGGTTTTGCGGGCGTGCCGTGCTTCCTTTACCGAAAATCCATTTGGTAAACCAGATGCTCGCGGATAGAATAAAGTCGACGGCAGCCCAAGTTCTGGAGAGCTGGGCAGCGCCGTTGCTTGGTCAAGAGGTCAGTGCCTTAATGGCAGTGACTTGTTATGCTTCGAATGCTGCTTGAGTGCCTCGGAAAGTTCGATAAGCGCCGTGAAGAGCAAGACCAAAGCAACCAAGAGCTCTGTGAGCTCTGATGGGCCCGGGATGACCGCTGATTCAAGTCACCGGGCCTAAATCTTTTTCATGCATTTGAATAGAGCGGGCAACTCCCTTGGGGGCCGTCTGTGTGGCGAGTGCCTGGCGCATGGCATTGCGTCCCGCTTTCATGTCCGCGCGGGCGTCTATCCTTACGGCAATGTAGCCGCCTATGTAGCAAACGGCAGGCAACGGAGAAAGGCCCTAACCGTGTCAGCTGAAAAGACGCCGTGTATCTCGGCTATCGATACGACGAACTTTGCGCGCCAGATTGTGCTGGACTTTGAGTTTGCGCCGGTGCCAAAGCAGCGCCAGCGCCGTGGACTGCGCAACGAGATTATCGAGGTCGGCGCCGTCAAGCTCGATTACCGCGGCAACGTTATGGGCGAGTTCTCACAGTTTGTGCAGACGGAATTTACCGAAGGCGTTGCGTATCCCGTCCGCGAGCTTACGGGGATATCGGCCGTGGACACCGCGATGGCCGATCCGCTCTACGTGGTGATCAAAAGGCTCAGCGATTGGATCGGTCGCTACTCCGCCCAGGTGGTCTGTTGGAGCGGGGCGGATCGTCGACAGCTTTTGACCGAGTGCCAGGCAAAGCATATCGATCTTTCCGTATTTCCTACGGACTGGGCCGACCTGCAGGCGTTTTACACCTCGATTATGGATGTGGGCAGCCACGGGTGCGTCTCTTTGAGTGACGCGGTGACGTGGTTTGGCATCGAGTTCGACGAGTCGACGGGCCATGCCCACAGCGCTCTGGCCGATGCACGCGTGACCGCCAAGCTGCTCAAGCAGATGATGGAGGGGGACTATCGCGTGAGTCCGCACGCCCAGGAGATCCGCCAGCGGTGGGGGATGGGCGAGCGAGCCCAGACGTGCCTCTCCAGCAAGTGCCCCGAACTGGGCGACCTGCTGCTGAAGCTGAAGGCGGAGGGGAGGTAGGCCTTTTGAGAACGCCATTCGGTTTGGCATGGCGGGGCTGTAAGCGCGACTCCGCCCTGCTGTTTGAATCGAAGCGTCAATCAGTATGACGAGCTGTCTGGTCTGTCTGCCTACACCCTCGCGATTCCGCGCGCCGCGCTCAGCAGCTCGTATTCCCTCTGGCTCCATTGGTGCAGCTCGGCCGCGTCGACGGCATCGCGACACAGATCCAGGAATACCTTGGCGCTCTCGCAGAAGCACTCGCGAGCAAAGTCACCCGAGCCGTCCGCGATGCACTCGCCGTCGGCAAACAGCTTCCAACTCGACGGCTCGCGCGAGTCGTCTCCAAGCAGCTTGATCTTCAACACATGTGGATTGCCAGCAGCACAGAGCTCTTCCTCGAGCTTCTGAACCGTAAAGCGCATCTGGTGGGAGAGGCTGTTCTTGACCATGGCCGAGGCATAGCCTCTCGGCTCGTCCAGAAGATGTATTTGTTTTGGCTTGGCTGCCAGGTTGTGGAAGTTGCGCTCGCTGCGCACAGAGAAATTGTCCATACGGACTCCTTTCATCGATGTTGGCAGGGCCACCGTGCCTCTTGGCCGGTTGGCGTCGGGATCGTGGAGCCAACTCTCTACCCCGACTCTGGATAAAACGCGCCCGCTCCTTGCGGACAAGAGGAAGTCTATCAGCGCGCGCGGACACAAATCAAGCGCCGCCTGCGAAATGATGTACAGACGGCGCTTGATTGCGCGGCAATTATTCGGCAAACATCCGGAAAAGTGTCGAAATCAGCCGTAAAATAGTACGAAAAAGTGTCAAATTCGAGCCGCCCAAATTACGGAAAAGTGTCGAAATAAGCACCTAGCAACCACGGAAAAGTGTATCCTAGTGCTAAAACAGCACGTAATAAGGGGTACGCTTATGCTACAGAGAAAAGCGAAAGCACAGTTTGAATCTTGGCTTGCCTCGTCGCCTAACAAGGCTCTTTTGGTCAAGGGCGCCCGACAGGTGGGAAAGTCATATTTAGTCAGCGTCTTTGCAAACGAATCGTTCGAAAATGTCGTGACGTTCGACCTTATCGCCGACGCGTCCGTGCGCGATTCGTTTTTGGCGGCAAAAAGCGCGGATGACCTGCTCATGCGCATGTCTATCGCTGCGACGCAGCCGATGGTTGCGAACAAGACCGTTGTGGTTATCGACGAGGTGCAGCGATGCCCCAACGTGGTGACGTTTATCAAATACCTGGTCCAGCGCGGCGACTTTCGATACATCCTTACCGGATCGCTCCTTGGCGTTGAGCTCGAGGGCATCGATTCCCTGCCGGTGGGGTATGTCGAGCAGGTCCAGATGTACCCGCTCGACTTTGAGGAGTTTTGCTGGGCAAATGGCGTTGGTGCCAGCGTGTTTGACATGCTCAGGGGCTGTCTAAAGGATGAAGGGGAGCTCCCCGGCTATCTGTATGACCGCTTGCTCAATCTGTTCCATCAGTATGTGGTGGTGGGAGGCATGCCCGATGCGGTCAATTCCTTCTTGGCGACGCGCAATGTCGACGAGGTTCGAAACATCCATCGTGATCTTCACGCCCTGTATCGCGATGACATCGCAAAGTACGCTCCGCCTGAGCTACGCTTGGTTATTCGCGATATCTATGATCTGATTCCCAGCGAGGCCGGCTCCAAAAACAAGCGATTCAAACTGTCATCGATTAACGGTGTCAAACGTTTTTCGCAGGTGACAGATCATTTTCTCTGGCTATCGGAGGCGGGTGTCGCGCTTCCCGTGTATAACATAACGGCGCCCGTGGCACCCCTTTTATTGGGGGAGCAACGAAATCTGTTCAAGCTGTTTTACTTGGACACCGGAATGCTCATGTCGTCGTATTCCAAAAGGGTCGCCCAAGGCGTTTTTGATGGGGAGGCGGAAGACGCCTTTGGCATGAACATGGGGGCGGCGTTTGAGGGCTTCGTTGCCCAAGAGCTCAAAGCCCACGGATTCAGATTGCGCTACTTTACGTCTAAAAAAGTCGGCGAGCTCGATTTTGTGGAGGAGACGCTCGATGGGGAGGTCCTTGCCATCGAGGTCAAGTCGGGCAAGAGCTTTAAGTCCCATGCGGCGCTTGACAACGCGCTCGCGACGAAGGGCTACGGAATCGATCGCGCCCTGGTACTTGCGGAATGTAATCTTCACCGCGATGGTGACGTGCTGTATCTGCCCATCTTTATGGCAGGGCTTTTGGAGCCGTAACATGCCGCCGGCTCTTCCGGCCCTCCCTTAACCCTCGCTACTCGTCGTCTCCGTCGTTGGGGTCGCCCTTGAGGGTGTTGATGTCCAGATACTCGTTATCGTCCTCTTTTTGCTGGGTCTCCGACTCCGCTTGGGTGGGGCCGGAGAACAGCCGGAATCCCTCAAACGCAATGACACCGAGCAGGGCAATGACAATGGCGATAAAGGCAACCTTGACTGCCTGCGGAAATTCCGAAAAACGCAGCGCCTTTTCCTCGGCATAATAATCGGCGAAGCGCTCTTCGCCCGTGCTTTTGGTATACGCCGGCGCGGACGCGGCCTCCGGGTCATATTCCGGTGCAGGCGTGGCAGCGTACGGATCGTTGAGATAATCGCTCGATGCGGTGCCATAATCCTCGGTCTCGATGCGATCGGTGCCAGCATAGCCATCGGAATAATCGGAATATGCCGCACCGCCCTCATAGTCCGCGGCGCTCGTGTTGGCGGCAAAAAGCGGGTTAACTGGAACGTCGAGCGCCGGCATGTCGGTAGAGGTCTCATCCAGATCGGCTGCAGCCCAGGAATCGTAGGCAACCTGATGGGCAACGGGCTCATCGAGCCTTGTGACCGGAGGCTTGCGTGCCGCAGGAACAGGCAACTGCTGGGCGCTGTACATAACGGTGCTGTCGGCCGATTTGCCCTGCGTCGCTGCAGCGAGAAATGCCGCCGTCTCGGACGGGTCGCTTGCGGGGCGGGGAGTGGGTGTGGGCGCCGAAATGGGTGCGGGCGTAGACGCGGGCGTCGAAACAGGCGGCTGCGCAGGAGTCGGCGCAGATGCGGGCTTAGGCGCAAGTGCGGGATTGGGGCTTGACAGGCGAGCCCCACCGCCCATGAGTTCGTCGGCGGTCCACGGGCGATCATCCATCACGTCGTCAAGGCTCAGCGAAAACAGGTCGTCTTCACCCTCATCGAACATGCGGTGCACATGTCCACCAATTGCCGGAATCAATCCGCGACCGGTGCATGATGCCTTGCTCAACGCCATTCTGTTCCACCCTTTCGAAATACTAATGACATCGATTATATGGAACTTTCCAAGCGGCTCGGTCTTGGATTCATGCTTTCCAGAACTCGCGCCCAAAAGGGGAGGGGCAATCCAGGCGAGTGCCTACTTGTCGCCTGCTGCCGCCTTGGCCTCATTGAGGTAGCTATAGAAGCTGTATTTGGAGATGCCAAAGAACTCGCAGGCGCGCTCGCTCGACTTGGAAATGAGGAAGGCGCCGCGACGGTCGAGGTAGCCAATGGCACGAATGCGCTCGTCTTTGGTCATGAGCGCCGCGGGCTTGCCCACAAACTGCTCGCACTCGTGCAGCAGGTCCTCGAGCAGGTCGCCGATGTTCTTGGTAATGGGCTCGGGCTCGGTGTAGCCCGTGCCGCCGGTGCCGGTAAAGGCATCGAGCGAGCGCTCAAAAGCCTTCATGAGCGTAATGTCAAAGTTAATGCCCAAAATGCCGACGGGCTTGCCCTCGTCGTTGCGGATAAAGATCGTCGACGATTTGAGCAGCTTGCCATCGGCGGTTTTGGTGAGGTACGGCTCGCGGTCGTGCACGTCGGCGGTGCCCTCATGCATGGATTCAAGCACAATATGGCTGGGGCCGTCACCCAGTTTGCGCCCGCTGACGTGGCCGTTTTCGATCACTACGATGGAGCGGTCCACGTCCTCGGTCTCCAGGTCGTGGACGACGATTTCGCAGTTGGGGCCAAATTGGAGCGCCAGGCCGTGTGCAAGGCGCTTATAAAACTCAATCTGTGCGGGGGTCATGGGTGCCTTCCTAAAAATTAGTTTGGGCTCACTTTGCCATAAACCACACTTGTTCGCAAATAACGAAAGCGTCGCTGCGTTATGTGACCGTTCGGCGGCGAAAAGGTACCGATTACGGCAACAAACAATTTGTTATGTTTTCCAATCAAAAAGTGTGATAGAACAGTGCTAACAAACTTTTTGTTTGGCATCCACATAAAAGTTCAGCCGTGTGAATGGGATCGGGCTGAAACGCGTATGCGGGGGCCGGCAAGAGAGAACTTAAGGAGTTCACCGTATGGCCGATAAGATCCAGTGGGCGGGCAACACGATGCCCAAGAGCGATGACAAGCACTTGGGAATCATGAGCCTCGACCACGTGAAGAAGGCCCGCGCCTTCCACCAGTCGTTCCCCCAGTACACCGTCACTCCGCTTGCCCGCCTGGATGGCCAGGCCGCGCGCCTGGGCCTGTCCAACCTGTGCGTTAAGGACGAGAGCTATCGCTTTGGCCTCAACGCCTTTAAGGTCCTGGGCGGTTCGTTTGCCATGGCCAACTACATTGCCGACGAGACCGGCAAGGACGTTGCCGAGTGCACCTTCGATTACCTGACCTCCGATCAGCTTGCCAAGGACTTTGGCCAGGCCACCTTCTTTACCGCCACCGACGGCAACCATGGCCGCGGCGTGGCATGGGCTGCCAACAAGCTGGGCCAGAAGGCCGTCGTGCACATGCCCAAGGGTTCCACCAAGCCCCGCTTCGATAACATTGCCGCCGAGGGCGCCACGGTGACCATCGAAGAGGTCAACTACGACGAGTGCGTGCGCATGGCCGCCGCCGAGGCCGACGCCTGCGAGCGCGGCGTCATCGTTCAGGACACCGCCTGGGAGGGCTACGAGAAGATCCCGTCCTGGATCATGGAGGGTTACGGCACCATGGCTTCCGAGGCTGCCGAGCAGCTGCGCGAGATGGCTATCAACCGCCCGACGCACGTCTTTGTCCAGGCTGGCGTGGGCTCGCTGGCCGGCGCCGTGGTGGGCTACTTCACCAACCTGTATCCCGATAACCCGCCCACCTTCGTCGTGGTTGAGTGCGCACCGGCCGCCTGCCTGTACAAGGGCGCTGCCGCCGGCGACGGCGACCCGCGTATCGTGGACGGCGACATGCCCTCCATCATGGCCGGCCTGTGCTGCGGCGAGCCCAACATCCTTGGCTGGGATATCCTGCGCAACCACACCACCGCCTTCGTGTCCTGCCCCGACTGGGTCACCGCTCGCGGCATGCGCACCCTGGGCGCTCCCGAGAAGGGCGACCCGCGCGTCATCTCCGGCGAGTCCGGCGCCGTGACCACCGGCCTGGTCGAGACCCTCATGCTCGATCCCGAGTACGCCGAGCTCAAAGAGCTCATCGGTCTGGACAAGACAAGCTCCGTGCTCTGCTTCTCCACGGAAGGTGACACGGACCCGGATCAGTACCGTCGCATCGTCTGGGAGGGCGAGTACCCCACTTGCTAGCAGACTGACCTGTCCGGAGGCAGCCGGAGGACTTTACTCCCTGCTCGGACAGTCCTGCTCGCACGGAGAGCACATTAAGTGCTCTCCGGCTCGTGCGGAACTCGCGACGGAGCAAAGTCCTCCGTCCGCCTCCTATGGTTACTTGCTTGTGGGGTGCTCAACCTCACGCCGCTTGGCACAAGTGATCTATCTGAAATATCTACCTGTAGGTAAACCCTTGTAGAAAGGTTGACTGTTATGACTAAAGAACTCGATTTTGATGCCATTAAGGCTGCGGCTGAGTCCCATCGTGCTGATATGACGCGTTTTCTTCGCGCAATGATTAGCCACCCCTCTGAGTCTTGCGAGGAGGGTGAGGTTGTCGCTTGCATCAAGGCCGAGATGGAGAGCCTTGGCTATGACGAGGTCAAGGTCGACGGCCTGGGCAACGTTATGGGCTTTATGGGCGAGGGCGACAAGATCATCGCCATCGACTCCCACATCGACACCGTCGGTATCGGCAACATCGAGAACTGGGATGCCGATCCCTATGAGGGCTACGAAACCGACGAGATCATCTACGGCCGCGGCGGCTCCGACCAGGAGGGCGGCATGGCTTCTGCTACCTATGCTGCCAAGATGATGAAGGACATGGGCCTCATCCCCGAGGGCTACAAGATCATGGTCGTCGGCACCGTCCAGGAAGAGGACTGCGACGGCATGTGCTGGCAGTACATCTACAACAAGGACGGCATTAAGCCCGAGTTCGTCATTTCCACTGAGCCCACCGACGGCGGCATCTATCGCGGTCACCGCGGCCGCATGGAGATCCGCGTCGACGTTCACGGCACCTCCTGCCACGGTTCCGCTCCCGACCGCGGCGACAACGCCATCTACAAGATGGCCGACATCATCGCCGACGTCCGCGCCCTCAACAACAACGGCTGCGACGAGTCGACCGACATCAAGGGCCTCGTCAAGATGCTCGACCCCAAGTACAACCCCGAGCACTTTGAGGACGCCCGCTTCCTGGGCCGCGGCACCTGCACCGTCAGCCAGATCTTCTACACCAGCCCCAGCCGCTGCGCTGTCGCTGACTCCTGCGCCATCTCCATCGACCGTCGCATGACCGCCGGCGAGACCTGGGAGTCCTGCCTGGACGAGATCCGCAACCTGCCGGCCGCCAAGAAGTACGGCGACGACGTGAAGGTCTCCATGTACATGTACGACCGTCCGTCCTGGACCGGCGAGGTCTACGAGACCGAGGCTTACTTCCCCACGTGGATCAACAAGGAGACCGCTCCGCACGTCAAGGCCCTCGTCGACGCCCACAAGGCCATGTTCGGTGACGAGCGCATCGGCTGCGAGCCCAGCATGGACAAGCGCACCGGCCGTCCGCTGTGCGACAAGTGGACCTTCTCCACGAACTGCGTTTCCATCCAGGGCCGCTATGGCATCCCCTGCGTTGGCTTTGGCCCGGGTGCCGAGTCTCAGGCTCACGCTCCCAACGAGGTCACCTACAAGGACGACCTGGTCACCGCTGCCGCCATGTATGTTGCTGCTTTGAACCTCTACGATCCGAGCCAGGCCGATGGCGACGCTACCGTGTTCCGCGCTGGTCTGACCAACAACAAGATCGACTAGTCCCATTCCTCGATCTTGTTGAGCCGGGGACAGCCTGTGTCCCCGGCACCCCCTGTTGACTTGGGGCCCGCGGTCGTTATCTCCCATGCTTCCTCAACGGTAGCGGGTCCTCGTCATAGCGCTCTGCATGTTCTAGCCACACGCGCATGCCGGAGCACATCTACTCATTGCGATCGTTTCATCTATGGAAAGGATATTTACATGGACGCCAAGTTTACCGAGCTCGTCGAGCAGCTGAACGGCCTCGATTTTAAGGGCATGTACGGCAGCGACTTCCTGCACACCTGGGATAAGACCACCGATGAGCTCAAGGCTCTCTACATCGTTGCCGACGCCCTGCGCGAGCTGCGTGAGAACAACGTTTCGTCCAAGATCTTCGACTCGGGCCTGGCCGTCTCCCTGTTCCGCGACAACTCCACCCGTACGCGCTTCTCCTTCTCTAAGGCCGCCAACCTGCTCGGCCTCGAGCTGCAGGACCTGGACGAGAAGAAGTCCCAGATCGCTCACGGCGAGACCGTCCGCGAGACCGCTACCATGATCTCCTTCATGGCCGACGTCATCGGCATCCGCGACGACATGTACATCGGCAAGGGCGACGCCTACATGGCCGAGGTCTCCGAGTCTGTCCAGCAGGCCTACGAGGACGGCGTTCTGGATCACCGTCCCACGCTCATCTCCCTGCAGTCCGACTCCGATCACCCCACGCAGTCCTCTGCCGACATGCTCTACCTCATCAACGAGTTTGGCGGTCTTGAGAACCTCAAGGGCAAGAAGGTTGCCGTCACCTGGGCCTATTCGCCCTCTTACGGCAAGCCGCTGTCCTGCCCGCAGTCGCTGATCAGCCTGCTGCCCCGCTTTGGCATGGACGTCACCCTGGCCCACCCCGAGGGCTACGACCTCATGCCCGAGGTCGTCGAGCGCGCCAAGGGCTATGCCGCCGAGTCCGGCACCACCTTTAAGCAGGTCAACACCATGGCCGAGGCCTTCGAGGGCGCCGACATCGTGATCCCCAAGAGCTGGGCTCCGTTTGCCGCCATGGAGAAGCGTACCAACCTGTACGCCGAGGGCGACGACGCCGGCATCGCAGCGCTCGAGAAGGAGCTGCTCGCTCAGAACGCCACCCATCAGGACTGGTGCTCCACGACCGAGCTCATGGAGAAGACCGCCAACGGCCAGGACACCATCTTTATGCACCCGCTGCCCGCCGACATCTCCGGTGTCTCCTGCGAGCACGGCGAGGTCAACGCCGACGTCTTTGACATGCACCGCGTGGGCATGTACAAGGAGGCCAGCTACAAGCCGTACGCCATCGCAGCCATGATGTTCCTGCAGAAGGTTGCCGATCCCGCCGCTACCCTCAAGGCCCTCGACGAGCGCAACACCGCCCGTTGGTTCCAGGCCTAAAGCCGCGCTGGGGTAAGCCATGTAAAGGGGGCGCTCTGCCAACCGGCGGGGTGCCCCTTTTTGCATCGTGGGCGTGCGGGATAAGCGCTTTCGATGTAGATGCCCCGCGACGCGAGTTATGGGTACGATGGCTTCAGGGGAGGTATCGCCATGAAACTTGGTTGCGTCATTATGGCTTCGGGCGAGGGCAAGCGGTTTGGCTCTAACAAGATGCTTGCCGATATCTATGGCAAGCCGCTGATTGCCCGGACCATTGATTCGGTTCCCCGGGGCTTTGACGTCGTGGTTTCGACGCGTTGGCCCGAGGTCGCCCAGATTTGCGAGGACAAGCATTGCCCGTGTGTGCTGCACGATGGCAAACTGCGCAGCGAAAGCGTCCGTGCGGGCCTTTCGTGGGGAGTCGAACGCAACTGGAAAGGCTGCCTCTTTTTGCCGGGCGACCAGCCGCTTGTGAGTTCGGATTCTTTTGAGGGTATGGTTCGTGCGTTTGACGAGCGTGACCGCAATCATCCGGTGCGTCTTGCGTGCAACGGCGAGCCTTCGAGCCCGGTGCTCTTTCCGGCGGAATTGTTCGATGCACTTATGTGTCTTGAGGGTAAGGACGGCGGCGGTTCGATCCTCAAGGACCGTACCGACGTGGTGCTGGTCGAGGCGCGTGCCTACGAGCTGTGGGACGTCGATACCGTCAAGGGACAGCGACGCATAACGGAGCATATCGCCGCCTGCTCGTATTTTGATCGCGTGGCCAACTGCATCAATCAATAAGGAGCAATTATGATCATCATCAAAAACGGCGCACTCGTGACGCCCCAGGGGCTTCGCCGCGCCGATCTTGCCATGGATGGCGATAAGATCGTGCGGATTGCCGCGGCGATTGAGCCGGCCGAGGGCGATACCGTCGAGGATGCTGCGGGCTGCTGGGTGTTCCCGGGCTTTATCGATGGGCACACGCACATGCAGTGCTGGACCGGCATGGATTGGACAGCCGATAGCTTTGAGACCGGCACGCGCGCGGCTGCCTGCGGCGGCACGACGACCATTGTGGACTACGCGACGGCCGATCGCGGCGTGACCATGCCCGATGCCTTGGTCGAGTGGCGTCATCGCGCCGACGGCACCTGCACCGCCAACTATGCCTTCCATATGGCGCTTGCCGAGTGGAATGAGCGCAACCGCGCCGATCTTTCGGCCATGCGCGAGGCGGGCGTGTCGTCGTTTAAGACCTACTTTGCCTACGACCATCTGCGCCTGGACGATGCCGAGACGCTCGAGGTGCTGGAGGAGCTCAAGCGCGTGGGCGGTATCCTGTGCGTGCATTGCGAGAACGGCACGTTGGTCAACGCGCTGCAGAAGCGCGTGTTTGAGCAGGGTATCCACGGGCCCGAGGGCCATGCGCTCAGCCGTCCGGACGTGTGTGAGGCCGAGGCCGTGAGCCGCCTGCTGTATCTGGCGCACTTGGCCGGGGACGCTCCGGTCAACGTGGTGCACCTTTCGACCAAGCTGGGGCTCGAGGCCATTCGCGCTGCCAAAGCGCGCGGGCAGAAGAACATCTATGTCGAGACATGCCCTCAGTATCTGATGCTCGACGACACCTGCTATCTGGAGCAGGGCGAGGACGGCTTTGCGGGCGCCAAGTACGTGATGAGCCCGCCGCTGCGCCATGCCGGTGACCGTGCCGCGCTGCGCGAGGCGCTTGTGGCTGGCGAGATCGATACTATTGCGACCGATCATTGCAGCTTTAACCTGCACGGGCAAAAGGACCGAGGACGCGATGATTTCCGCGCGATTCCCAACGGCGGGCCCGGCGTGGAGCATCGTCCCGTCGCGATTGCCACGAGCTTTGAGGGACAGCTGGGCCCCGAGGACCTCTGCCGCCTGATGAGCGAGAACCCGGCGCGCGTGTTTGGCATGTACCCGCGCAAGGGCTGTCTTGCCGAGGGCTCCGATGCCGACGTGTGCGTGTGGGATCCCAAGGCGCGCTGGACGATCAGTGCCGCGATGCAGCATCAGGCTGTGGACTACACGCCGCTCGAGGGTTTTGAGGCACATGGCCGCGCCAAGGCCGTGTTTGTGAACGGCGTGCTGGCCGCGCGCGACGGCGAGCCCACCGGAGCCCAACCCGGCCGCTACGTGCCCCGCTAACGGGAAGACCGCCGGGGTAGCTAATTTGGGAGATGATTTTTTGGGACGGGGTAGCAAAAAGAGCCCCGTCCCAAATTTGCTACCCCTGGAGGCTGGTGGCGATGAGGGGGCGGTTGAGGGCTGCCTCGAAGCGATCTGCCATTGTTGGGTCGGCAAGCGTGTCGGCTTGGTTGAGCATGATACGGGCATTGTTGAGGTTCAGCATCTGCAGCTCGGCATTGAGCACCTGGGCGACGCGCTCTGGGGTGGCAGCGTCGGTGGGCTCGCAGCCGCAGCGCTCGCAGAAGAGCTCGGGGCGGTGGACGGCTTCGTTGATGGGCTTGCCGAGCCCCGAGGCGCCGACGACCCAGACAACGTTTGCCGTGGCGGCGGGAATTACCGGCTCCCAGGCGGCGTGCGCCTTGAGCGGGAGCCGCTTGCTGCCGTCCGCCTCGGCCAGGACGTAGTCAAAGCGCTGCGCCAGCTGGTCGAGCGGCGCGGCGGGGGAGGAGAGCTTGCCCGTCTGGGGGTCCAAGACACCTGCTTGGCAGATCCTTCCCCGCACAAGCCCCGCGCAGGCCTCGCAGGTGCAGCCTGGGGCGTGTAGGGCACCTGGCTTCCAGGGCGCGGCGTCCAGACGACGGCTCGATCCGTCCCACGGCACGCCGGCGACGGGAAACATATGCGTGGTGGTGCAGAGGAGCACGCGGCCGCCAGCGCGCATAAGCTCAAGGCTCAGCGTCTTGAGCAAGGTCGACTTGCCGCCGCTGCCGATAATCGCGGTAATGCCCGGCTCGATCCTGAGCGCCGAGGCAAGATTACCGTTAACCGTTTCCATATGTTCACCGCCGTATAATACTGTGATAATAAATAATCATCAGAGCAGCGGTCGAACCGCTTTTGCTCTGCTCAAACCGTAGCACAGGGAGGTGCCCCGGGAATGCTCGTTTATGTTCGCGGCGCCGGCGATATCGCCACGGGCGTCGCTGCCCGTTTGGTGCGCTCCGGCGTGTCGGTCGTTATGGCCGATATCGCGGTTCCCACGTGCATCCGCCGCACAATTAGTTTTTGCGAGGCCATTCGCCTGGGCGAGGTCGAGGTCGAAGGCATTCGCGCTCGCTTGGCGCAGACGCCGGCTGAGGCGCTTGAGATTACCGAGGCCGGAGACGTCGCCGTTGTGGTGGACCCTCAGGCCAAGATGCTCGGCGAGCTGAAACCCGCGGCTGTGGTCGACGCGATTTTGGCCAAGCGCAACTTGGGCACCACGCGCGACATGGCGCCTGCCGTCATTGCCGTGGGGCCGGGCTTTACCGCGCCGGTCGATTGCGACGCCGTGGTCGAGACCATGCGCGGGCATTTTCTCGGCCGTGTCATTACCCAAGGTTCGCCCCAGCCCAACACGGGCGTGCCGGGTGTCATCGCCGGCTATGGCAAGGAACGTGTTATCCACAGCCCCGCTGCCGGTGTGTTTAGGTCCGACCATGCGATCGGCGATATCGTGAGCGCCGGGGACGTGATTGGCTACGCGGGCGATACGCCCATGTGCACGCAGATCGATGGCTGCTTGCGCGGCCTTTTGGCCGACGGCGTTCAGGTGACCGAGGGCTTTAAATGTGCCGACGTCGACCCGCGCGGCGATGCCAGCTATATCAACTATATTTCGGACAAGGCGACGTCGGTCGGCGGCGGCGTGCTCGAGGCGCTCGCCATGCTCACCGGTGTATTCCAGGGATAGGAAATTGCAATGGAAAAGCTCGATGTGGTGAATGCTGCGCTTGGCGCTCTGAAGGCCGGTAAGACGTGCGAGCTGGTGGTAGTTGCCGGCACGGCAGGGTCATCGCCGCGCGGCGTGGGCGCCTGGATGGCCGTCTTTGCCGATGGCAGCCAAGCAGGTACCATCGGCGGCGGCAAGATCGAGCTCTTTGCGCTGAACGAGGCGCGCGAGCTGCTGGCCGCAGGGCAATCGCGTCTGGTCCGCTACACCATGGGCGGCGAGAACTCCGATACCGGCATGATCTGCGGCGGAGCCATCTGCCTGTGCTATCTGCACCTGGATGTATCGCAGGTGCTGTTGTTCCAGTCGGTTGCCGACGTCTTGGCGTATCGACGCATCGGCGACTTCGTCATCGACTTTGAACCGTTTATCGCAAACGCGCTCGAGGGCGATGTGGCCGAGTACCATGGCGGGGCATCGCGCCATACCATTGCGGGCTGCCCCGAGCTTTCGCTGGTGGAGGAGGGGAGTAAGGTCACCTACACCAACGCCGCCTCCGAGATTCCCCCGGCGCACATCGAGACGCTCTGCCCCGAGGGCCTGACCTACATCTTTGGCTGCGGACACGTGGGCGCTGCGACGGCGCGCGTACTCACGGCGGCGGGCTTTGCCGTTGTGGCGTGCGATGACCGCCCCGGCACGCTGACGCCCGAATGGGTGCCCGGTGTCTACGATCGTCGCCTGGTCGATTACAAGAACCTGAGCAAGCAGTGCCCCATCGGCCCGCGCGACTTGGTGGTCGTGGCCACAGCAGGCCACAAGTCCGATATCGACGTGGTGATTCAGGCCATGCGCGCTAAACCCGCCTATCTGGGCTGCTTGGGCTCGCGCCGCAAGACGGCCTTTGTGCGCGCCCGTTTGGAGCAGGAGGGCTTTACGCAGGACCAGATCGACGAGCTGCACCTGCCGATCGGCGTTGCCATCGAGGCCGAGGATCCCGAGGAGATTGCCATCTCCATCGCCGCCGAGATGATCCACCTGCGCCGCACCAAACTCGTCCCCCGCAAGCGCTAGTCGCATCCCCATCAATAAGTTGCGGTGAAATGCGGGCTGTTTAAGCCAGTTAAGCCGTCAAACAGTCCCTATTTCACCGCAACTGTCATTTTCCTCCGTCGCATGCGGATCGGTTTGTGCGGGGGAGTTGTGGAGTTGTGCAGGCAGACGAGGTTTTTCTGGAAAAACGCTCCCGATGCGCGTATAGTACCGATTGTTTTGTCGGCTCCTGCTGTGTCGAGTCCAAACCGCGTAATGCCATGAGCGGCGCGGATGCAGCCAGGAGGCACGAGGACAACCCATCGTGGCCACGCCCCGTGCTTAAAACCCCAAGAAGGAGTGAACAATGGCAGAAGAGAAGTATGTGCCGCGTCTGAAGACCAAGTACAACAACGAGGTCAAGCAGCAGCTTCAGGACAAGTTCCAGTACGAGAACGTCATGATGATCCCCAAGTTTGAGAAGATCGTCGTGAACATGGGTGTCGGCGAGGCCGCTACCGATTCCAAGGCCATCGACGGTGCCGTGCGCGACCTGCGCGCCATCACCGGCCAGCAGCCGATGATCACCCGTGCCCGCAAGTCCATCGCTACCTTCCGCCTGCGCGCTGGTATGCCGATCGGCTGCAAGGTTACCCTGCGTGGCGACCGTATGTGGGAGTTCTTCGATCGTCTGACCTCTGTCGCAATCCCCCGTATCCGCGACTTCCGCGGCATCTCCGCCAAGAGCTTCGACGGCCGTGGTAACTTCTCCATGGGCGTCACCGAGCAGCTCATCTTCCCCGAAATCGACTTCGACTCCGTCGATCACCAGCGTGGTATGGACATCACTTTCGTGACCACCGCCAACACCGATGAGGAGGCCAAGGCCCTTCTGGACGCCTTCGGTTTCCCGTTCAAGAAATAGGTTCACCTGCCCTATGAGCGCCGTTCCCAGAAGGGGGCGGCGCTTGGGGCGAACAATACTCTATGTGAGGAGGATATAAGTGGCTAAGACATCGATGATCGTCAAGTGCAATCGCAAGCAGAAGTTCTCTACTCGTGAGTACACGCGCTGCCAGCGCTGCGGCCGTCCGCACTCTGTGTACCGCAAGTTCGGCCTGTGCCGTGTCTGCTTCCGCGAGCTTGCACTCAAGGGCGAGCTTCCCGGCGTTAAGAAGGCCAGCTGGTAAGTCACTACCAGCGTTTCAAGCATCAGTTTGGAACAGGGAAAACGCGCTAAAAAGGCTTTGCCGTTAAGGGCGGCGAAGAACCAAGAGCACGTGTTCATCAAGAACGAAGGAGAATCTGTATGAACCTTACAGACCCGATCGCAGATATGCTTACGCGCATCCGTAACGCTAACTCTGTGAACAAGGCCACGGTCTCCATGCCGAGCAGCAAGAAGCTCGTCGAGATCGCTCGTGTTCTGCACGAGGAGGGCTACATCGAGGGCTACGATGTCGAGGACACCGTTCCCCAGAAGACTCTGCACATCACGCTTAAGTATGGTCCCAAGAAGGCTAAGGTCATCAACGGCATCCGCCGCATTTCCAAGCCGGGCCTGCGTAAGTACACCGGCGTTGCCGACATGCCCCGCGTCCGCGGTGGCCTTGGTACCGCCATTATTTCCACCAGCCATGGCGTCATGACCGACCGCGATGCTCGCAAGCACAACGTCGGCGGCGAGATCATCGCTTACGTCTGGTAATTCGCTCGGTAGGTAGAAGGAAAGGAGATCACCGTGTCTCGTATCGGTAATAAGCCTGTCCAGATTCCCGCCGGAGTCGAAGTGGCAGTCAACGGCAACAACGTTGTCGTCAAGGGCCCCAAGGGCCAGCTCGAGCTCGATGTCTTTGAGAAGCTCGCTATCAACGTCGAGGACAACGTCCTCACCGTTTCCCGTCCCGACGACGAGCGTGAGACCCGTGCCCGCCACGGCCTCACCCGCGCCCTCATCCACAACATGGTTGTTGGCGTTTCCGAGGGCTTCGAGAAGAAGCTCGAGCTCGCCGGCGTCGGTTACCGCGTGCAGCAGAAGGGTAAGAACCTCGAGTTCTCCCTGGGCTTCTCGCACCCCGTGATCGTCGAGGCTCCCGAGGGCATCACCTTCGAGGTTCCCGACAACACCCACGTGAACGTCAAGGGTATCAACAAGCAGCAGGTCGGTCAGATCGCCGCTGAGATCCGCGGCCATCGTCCTCCCGAGCCTTACAAGGGCAAGGGTATCCACTACGTTGGCGAGCACATCCGCCGCAAGCTGGGTAAGGCCGCCAAGTAGTCGTAACCGACTCACTCGCATAAGACCAGCACCCCGTCAGGTGCTGGCAAGATCAACCTTTTTAGGAGTTTACGTATGAACAAGCATAAGGCGAAGCTGGAAGGCCTCAAGCGTCGTCAGCGTCGTGTTCGCGGCAAGGTCTCGGGTACCTCCGAGCGTCCGCGTCTTCGCGTGACCCGTACTAACGCCAACATCTATGCCCAGATCATCGACGACAGCAAGGGCTCCAGCCTGACGCTCGTCTCTGCCTCGACCCTCGAGGCCGAGTTCAAGGGCACCCACACCTCGAACAAGGAGGCTGCGGAGAAGGTCGGTCAGCTCGTTGGCAAGCGTGCCATCGAGGCCGGCATCACCAAGGTCGCCTTCGATCGCGGTGGCCGTATCTACCATGGCCGCGTCAAGGCCCTCGCCGACGGTGCTCGTGCCGCCGGTCTCGAGTTCTAGGAGGTATGTAGCACATGGCTCGTAATCAGAAGCAGCAGCGCGAGGCCTCCGAGTTCGAGGAGCGCGTCGTTTACATCAACCGCGTGTCGAAGACCGTCAAGGGTGGTCGTCGCATGAGCCTCGTCGCTCTCGTCGTCGTTGGCGACGGCAAGGGCAACGTCGGCGTTGGTATGGGCAAGTCCGCTGAGGTGCCCCTGGCCATCTCCAAGGCGTCTCTCGATGCCAAGAAGAACATGTTCCACGTGCCGGTGACCGAGCAGGGCACCATCCCGCACGAGGTTCTCGGCCACTTTGGTGCCGGCCGCATCATCATCAAGCCCGCTGTCGAGGGTACCGGCGTTATCGCCGGCGGCGCTGTGCGTCCCCTCTTCGAGCTTGCTGGCATCAAGAACGTCCTGTCCAAGTCCCTCGGTACCGACAACGGCCTCAACATCATCAAGGCTGCCGTCGAGGGCCTCAAGGAGCTCTCCAGCCCTGAGGACGTCGCGGCTCGCCGTGGCCTGACGGTCTCCGAGATGTTCGTCGGTAAGGAGAACTAAGCATGGCTGACACCATCAAGATCAAGCAGGTCCGCAGCACCAACGGTTGCAAGCAGGACCAGGTCCGTACTGTCCGTGCCCTCGGTCTCCACAGGATCCGCGAGGTTCGCGAGATTGCTGACAACGAGTCCGTCCGCGGCATGATCTTCAAGGTCAAGCACCTTGTCGAGATTGTAGAGGAGTAGCAAATGCAGCTTCACGATCTTACTCCCGCGCCCGGTTCCACCAAGAACCGCAAGCGCGTCGGCCGTGGCAATTCTTCGGGTCACGGCACCACTTCTGGCCGCGGCCAGAAGGGCCAGGGTTCCCGCTCTGGTGGCACCAAGGGTGCCGGCTTCGAGGGTGGCCAGACTCCGCTGGCTATGCGCCTGCCCAAGCTTCCGGGCTTCCGCAACCCCCGTCGTATCGAGTACACCGCTGTTAACGTTGAGCGTCTCGAGCGTAAGTTCGAGGACGGCGCCGTAATCGACGGTGCCGCTCTTAAGGCCGCTCGCATCACCAAGAGCGAGTTCGAGCCCGTCAAGGTGCTCGGCAATGGTGAGCTCACCAAGAAGTTCACGGTCAAGGTCGACAAGGTCAGCGCTTCTGCGCAGGCCAAGATCGAGGCCGCTGGCGGAAAGGTCGAGCTGCCGTGCTAAATGGTCTTAAGAATGCTTTCCGCATCAAAGAATTGCGCGAAAAGATTCTTTTTACCATAGCTATGCTCGTCGTGTACCGCATTGGTGCGCACGTTCCTGTGCCCGGCATTCCCTTCCAGGGGATGCTGGGCCTTTTCTCGACCGATAACAATTCGGTCGCCGCAGGTGCTATGGCCCTCCTGAATCTTTTCTCTGGCGGCGCGTTGAGCTATGTGTCGGTGTTTTCGCTGGGCATCATGCCTTACATCACCAGCTCGATCATCCTCCAGATGCTCCAGGCCGTCGTGCCTTCCCTGCATGAGCTTGCCCGCGAGGGCGAGGTCGGTCAGACCAAGATTACGCAGTATTCGCGTTACCTCACCCTGGCTCTGGCAATCCTCAACTCCGTGGGTTACCTCTTCCTCTTTAAGAGCTTCGGCATCAGCTTCAATGGCGCCGGCGCTCCCGAGATCATCTTCGACCTCATGATCGTCGGTACGCTCACCGCAGGCGCTATGCTGATCATGTGGATTGGTGAGCTCATCACCCAGCGCGGTATCGGCAATGGCATGTCGCTGATCATCTTTGCGAACATCATGGCCGGCCTTCCGCAGGCTATCTTCTCCAGCACCGAGGGTAATGCCGGTGGCATCATCACCATGGTGATCATCTGCGCCATCATCCTGCTGGTTATCCCGCTGATTGTTTTCCTTGAGCGCGGCCAGCGCCGCATCCCGGTCTCCTATGCCAAGCGCGTCGTGGGCCGTCGCATGATGGGTGGCCAGACCACCTACCTGCCCATCAAGGTCAACACCGCGGGCGTCGTGCCGATCATCTTTGCCTCGGCGCTGCTGTACTTCCCGGCTCAGATTGCCGTGTTCTTCCCCGGCATCGGCTGGATTCAGGCAGTTGCCTCTGCGCTTTCGACCGGTTGGCTCAACTGGGTGCTTAACGTTGTCCTCATCGTGTTCTTCGCGTACTTCTACACCTCCATGGTGTTCAACCCCGATGACACGGCCGACAACCTTAAGAAGCAGGGTGGCTTTATTCCGGGCGTCCGTCCGGGTAGGGCTACCGCGGCCTACATCAAGAACGCGCTCAACAAGATCACGCTTCCCAGCGCTGTCTTTTTGGCGCTCATCGCCATCGTGCCTTCGATCATCTTCTCCTTCACGGGTAACCATCTGATCCAGGCATTTGGCGGCACGTCCATCCTCATCATGGTCGGCGTCGTGCTCGACACGGTCGATAAGCTCGAAGGCCAGATCAAGATGTATGATTACGATGGATTCTTTAAATAGGCTAGAGGAGGATTGCTCATGAACCTCGTATTGCTCGGAGCTCCGGGTGCCGGTAAGGGCACCGTCGCGCAGGAGCTCGTCGCCGAGTTTGGCGTCGCTCACATTTCCACGGGCGACCTGCTGCGTGCTGCCGTCAAGGGTGGCACCGAGCTTGGTATTCAGGCTAAGAAGTACATGGACGCTGGCGAGCTCGTTCCCGACCAGCTCGTGATCGACCTTGTCAAGGAGCGCCTTGCTGCCGATGACGCCCAGCAGGGCTTCATCCTCGACGGCTTCCCGCGCAACACCGCCCAGGCTGTGACGCTCGACTCCGAGCTCTCCGCCATGGGTCGCGAGATCGACTGCGCCCTTCTGGTCGACGTGGCCCCCGAGGTCATCATCGATCGTCTGTCTTCGCGTCGCACCTGCCGCGCCTGTGGTTACACCGGCACCGCTGCCGATGCTACCTGCCCCAAGTGCGCCGGCGAGATGTATCAGCGCGACGACGACAAGCCCGAGACCATCAAGAATCGTCTCGACGTCTACGAGAAGTCCACGAGCCCGCTCGTCGACTACTATCGTGGCCAGGGTCTGCTCAAGTCGGTCAACGGCGACCAGGCTCGCGAGACCGTGTACGGGGATGTCAAAGAGGCTCTCGGTCTATGATCAAGATTAAGTCTGCAACGCAAATCGAGCAGATGAAGAAGGCAGGAGCGCTATCTAAGATGGCGCTCCGCCACGTTGGAGCCATGGTGCGCCCCGGTGTTTCGACTTTTGAGCTCGATCAGCTTGCGGAGCAGATTATCCGCATGCATGGCGGCACCCCGGCCTTTAAGGGTTACGGCGGGTTCCCGGGGACCATTTGCGCATCGATCAATGATGCCGTGGTCCACGGTATTCCCAACCCCGACATGATCCTGCGCGATGGCGATATCATCTCCATCGATACGGGAGCCGTTGTCGACGGTTGGGTCGGCGATAACGCTTGGACGTTTTTCGTCGGCACCCCCACGCCCGAGGCTAAGGCCCTGTGCGAGGTCACGCGCGATTGTCTTAAGGCTGCCATCGAGCAGGCTGTTCCCGGTAACCATATCGGGGACGTCGGTTATGCCGTTCAGTCCCTCGCCGAGTCTCACGGTTACGGCGTGCTTCGTGACTATGTGGGCCATGGCATTGGCCGCGTGATGCACGAGGACCCCAACGTTCCTAACTATGGAAAGAAGGGGAGGGGCGTTCGCCTCCAGGCCGGCATGGTCATTGCCATCGAGCCGATGGTTACGATGGGTTCCAACCATGTGAGCACGGGCTCCGACGGTTGGATTGTTACGACCAACGACCACCTGCCCGCCGCGCACTACGAGAATACCGTCGCCATTACCAATGACGGTCCGGTGATTCTCACCACGGATGCCCAAGGTGCTTGGTGTTCCTTGCAGGGCGGTGAAATGTAGGGGCCGCGTTCAAACACGTCGGCATCTACATTTCTGAAAAGTAACAAGTTCCGCTTAGTTGTGGAGCCATTACGAAGATATTACGATACGTGCATGCGTATTGTAGAATACTCAATCGCTGTCGTTTTCTAGAGAAAGATGATTGCTTGTGAAGAAGGAAGACGCAATTGAGCTCGAGGGTACGGTAAAGGAGCCGCTGCCCAACGCCATGTTTAAGGTCGAGCTCGAGAACGGTCATTCGGTTCTGTGCAACATTTCTGGCAAGATTCGAATGAATTACATCCGTATTCTCCCCGGTGACAGGGTTGTCGTGGAGCTTTCCCCGTACGACCTGACCCGTGGCCGCATCACCTATCGCTACAAATAGCGGCACGCATACACGCACTCCACTTCCGGCTGCAGGCTTAGCTCAACCTACGGTCGGATTGTGTGTGAAGACCAGCCATAGTTTTAAACGCCTGCGGCTGGGCGAGTAGATAGTAGGGAAGTAGTTTGAGCGCTACCGAAAGGAAGAACGATGAAGGTACGTCCTTCGGTCAAGAAGATGTGCGATAAGTGCAAAATCATTAGGCGCCATGGCAAGGTCCTCGTCATTTGCGAGAACCCCCGTCATAAGCAGCGTCAGGGTTAAGAGAGGAGACTACGTTGGCCCGTATTAATGGTGTCGACCTCCCGCGTGAGAAGCGCGTTGAGATCGGTCTGACCTACATTTACGGCATCGGCCGCACCACTGCGACGAAGATCTGCGTCGAGTGCAACGTTAACGTGGATACGCGCGTTAAGGACCTCACCGAGGATGAGGTTAACGCCATCCGCGATTATATCGATAAGAACCAGATCATGGTTGAGGGCGACCTCCGCCGTGAGCGCAACCAGAACGTCAAGCGCCTTATGGACATCGGCTGCAACCGCGGCCTTCGTCACCGCAAGGGCCTCCCGGTCCGCGGCCAGCGCACCCACACTAACGCTCGTACCCGCAAGGGCCCGAAGCGTCAGATCGGTGCTAAGAAGAAGAAATAAGGAGCGCTAGATAGATGGCTACTGCTAAGAAGAACGTTCGCGCTGCCCGTCTGAAGCGCGCGGACCGTAAGAACATTTCCGTGGGCCAGGCTCACATTCGTTCTACGTTCAACAACACGATCGTTTCGATCACCGATCCCCAGGGCAACGTCATTTCCTGGAAGTCGGCTGGCCAGGTGGGCTTCAAGGGCTCCCGTAAGTCCACGCCGTTCGCTGCCCAGATGGCTGCCGAGGCTGCTGCCAAGCAGGCCATGGAGCACGGTATGAAGAAGGTTTCCGTCTTCGTCAAGGGCCCCGGCTCCGGTCGTGAGACCGCCATCCGCTCCCTCCAGGCTGCTGGCCTCGAGGTCTCGAGCATCCAGGACAAGACCCCCATTCCGCACAACGGCTGCCGCCCCAAGAAGCGTCGCCGCGTGTAACTGAAAGGATCGTATCAATATGGCAATCGACAGGACTCCTGTTCTTAAGCGCTGCCGTCAGCTCGGGATCGATCCCGCTGAGCTCGGTTACAGCAGCAAGAAGGAATCTATCCGTCAGCCCAAGCGCCGTCGCAAGGAATCTGAGTACGGCATGCAGCTGCGCGAGAAGCAGAAGGTCAAGTTCATCTATGGCGTTCTGGAGAAGCAGTTCCACGGCTACTTCAACAAGGCCCGCAAGATGAACGGCGTCACCGGTGAGAACCTCATGATCATCCTTGAGTCTCGCCTCGACAACGTCGTCTTCCGTCTTGGCTTCGCCCGCACCCGCAAAGAGGCTCGTCAGTCCGTCCGTCACGGTCACTTCACCGTGAACGGCAAGCGTGTGGACATCCCGTCCTACCGCGTCAAGGCCGGCGACGTCGTCGCTGTCGGCGAGAAGTTCCGTGACCTCCTCCCCATCAAGGAGGCCCTGATTTCCTCCGAGCGCTTTGAGGTCCCTGGCTGGCTCGAGGTCGATATCGAGAAGCTGTCTGGTAACGTGCTCGCTCTGCCGACGCGTGAGCAGATCAGCGGTGATATCAACGAGCAGCTCATCGTCGAGCTCTACTCTAAGTAGTCCATCCGGGCTGCTGAGGCTGGAGGTAATACATGTCAGAATTCATTAGGCCTCAGGTTCAGGTCGAAGAGATCAACGAGACGTCTGCTCGTGTCTCCGTCGAGCCGCTCGAGCGTGGTTACGGCGATACGCTGGGTAACTCCCTTCGTCGCGTTCTTCTGTCCTCGCTCGAGGGTGCCGCCGTCGAGGCTATTCAGATCGATGGTGCGCAGCACGAGTTCATGACCATCCCTAACATGGTCGAGGATGTCACCGACATCGTCCTGAATGTCAAGGGTCTTGTCTTCAGGGCTCTCGGCACGACCGACGAGGCGACCGCCACCATCTCGGTTGACGGCCCCTGCGAGGTCACCGGTGCGGACTTCTTTATTCCGTCCGAGTTTGAGCTGGTCAACCCCGAGCAGCACATCGCTACGCTCACCGAGGGTGGCCATCTCACCATGAGCATGCGCATCGGCTATGGCCGCGGCTATGTCTCTGGCGAGGCCAACAAGCGCGACAACGATCCCATCGGTGTGATCCACGTCGACTCGCTGTACTCGCCGGTTTCCCGTTGCGCCAAGCTCGTTGAGGCTTGCCGTGTCGGTCAGCACACCGACTACGACCGCCTTGTCCTCGAGATCGAGACCAACGGCTCCATCGCCCCGCGCGACGCCGTGGTCCAGGCTGCCAATATCATCAATCAGCATATGGCCGCCTTTATGAACCTTGCCGAGACCCCCGAGGTTGAGGAGGAGGCTTCGATCTTCGCTCCCGAGGTCACCAACGACAACGCCGAGCTGGACAAGCAGATCGAGGATCTGGACCTTTCCGTCCGTTCTTACAACTGCCTTAAGCGCGCCAGCATTCACTCGGTCCGTCAACTCGTTGAGTTCTCGGAGAACGATCTGCTCAACATCCGTAACTTCGGTGTTAAGTCGATCGAGGAAGTGAAGGACAAGCTTGAGTCCATGGGCCTGAGCCTGAAGGCTTAATGCTTCGCATATTTGAGGAGAAACTAGACCATGCGTCACAACGTTAAGAAGGGCCTGAAGCTCGGCACCGATGCGAGCCACACCAAGGCCATGAAGAAGAGCCTTGCTAAGGCCCTCTTCGAGAACGACCGCATCAAGACCACCGAGACCCGCGCTAAGGCGCTGCGTTCGGTCGTCGATCCGATCATCACTTGGGCCAAGAAGGGCGACCTGCACTCTCGTCGTCTGGCTATCGCCAAGCTCGGCGATAAGCAGCTCGTTGCCGAGATCTTCGACAAGGCTGCCCAGGGCATGTGGCAGGACCGCAACGGCGGTTATACCCGCATCATGAAGCTCGGCAACCGTAAGGGCGACAACGCTCCTATCGTTATCATGGAGCTCGTCACCGAGCCTTGCACGCCTAAGGCCAAGAAGGCTGCTCCGGCCCCCAAGAAGGCCGCTGCTCCCAAGAAGGTCGAGGCCGTCGAGGAGGCTCCTGCTGAGGAGACCGCTGAGTAGACAATCCGTCTGCATAGGCTATATTCGAGGGGTACGTTCGCGTACCCCTCTTTTTTTGTCGCGATACCGTTGATTGTTTGTTGGGAGCGCCCATGACCGCGCCGTCTGATTTCAATTCGATTCCTGAGCTCGATGCCACGCTTGTATTCTGTGTTGCCTATGATGGCTCGTCCTATAGCGGATTTGCCGAGCAGCCGGGCCAGACGACCGTTGCGGGCGAGTTGCGCCGCGCTATCGAGACGCTGCTGCGCCGCCCGATCGATCTGACGTGTGCGGGTCGTACCGATGCCGGCGTGCATGCGGTGGCCCAGTACATTAGCGTGCCCGTAACGGACGCTGAGCTTGCTCTGACGCGCCGTAGGTGGCTGAGGGCTATGGATGCCCTCCTGCCCAAAGATATCGCCATAAACGAGGTCTACAAGGCCCGTAGGGGCTTTTCTGCCCGCTTTGACGCGCGGTCCCGTACGTATACGTACCGTATTGCCGATCGCGATGCGCGCCCCGTGCTCTCGCGCGGTGCGGTGTGGTGGCATCGCTATCCCCTCGACGTCGATGCGATGGCGGCCGCCTGCCCTGCGCTTTTGGGCGAGCAGGACTTTAAGAGCTTTTGCAAGGTTGCCTCTGCTGTGGGCAAGCCCACGCACCGCTGCGTGATGCGTGCGGAGTTTGGCCACGAGGTCGCTTTTGGCGAGGATATCCTGACCTTCACTATCGAGGGCAATGCGTTTTTGCACTCGATGGTGCGTACCATTGTAGGAACGCTCGTGGAGATTGGCATGCATCGTCGCGATCCCCAGTGGATGCGCGAGGTTATTGACGCCCGTGACCGAACCGCTGCGGGTCCCACGGCGCCTGCCTGCGGCCTTACGTTTATGGGTGTGGATTACGGCCCCGACGAGCTTGTCGTTCTCGACTAGGGGAGTGCTCGGCGCGTCTGTGCCTTGCACATACTATGTGTGAGCTGCGCGTGTGCAACATCTGTTCTTGGCGTGCAACATGTTAGGCGGCTCGTTGCTTTTATAGCTCGGGTGTACCATGAACGACAGTTTGATTTGGTGCTATCGAGAGGATGGAAAACTTGGTTCGACGTTGTTCGCATCCGCGACTTTCGGTGATCCTTGTGGTAGAAGGTTCGCCCAGCTATGCGATGCGTGCGCTCGAGAGTATCCAGAACCAAGACCTCTATGATTTGCAGATTGTCGTTGTCTGCCGCGATGCTGTGCCCGGTGTGCGCCATTCGCTTCAAGTTGCTGCCGACAGGGACATCCATATTGATTTGATTGACGTCGAGGACGCGAAGCGCGGCGCTTGTCTTCGTGCCGGTTTTGATGCCTCGCGCGGCTCTCAAATCATCGCCATGAACGCCGATGAGTGGTTTGCTCCGCAGGCCCTTTCCAAGATGGTCGATATCGCGTGCGATACTGCGGCAGACATTGTGCTCCCCTCGGTGTCGCTCGATCGATACGATGCGCATCGCGAGCGTCATTCGCGCGTCTTGGATGCTGCCTCTATTGCCATAGAAGACGAGTCTTCTATGGTGACTGGGCTGCCCCAGTTGATTTTAGGCGGCTTGGTTGCTCAAGTCTCTGGCGTGATGTACAGCCGTCCACTGTTTGAGGCATGTCTTTTGTGCGATAAGACGTTTCGCACGGTTGGGTTTATGGCGTGCGCGCTCTCGCAGGCACAGCGCGTCTCCGGATGCGGCGACGCTTGTTTCCACGCGGCGGCGCCTAAGCTTACAGATGCCTTTGATCCCACCATGTATGCCAAGGTATCCGATGACGCCCGGGCGCTCGACGAGCTTGCGGACTCACTCTCGGAAGCAGATAGCGGTGGTCGGCTCAAGCTGGCAAGCCAAAAGTTCTACTTTGCCGGACTGGTCGCCTGCATCGAGAATTTGTGTCTGAGCCCGCATGGAGTGTCGTCAATCGAGCGTTCCGCCCGCATGCGTGATATGCTCGAGGCGCCTCGAACCCGTCAGATGGTCGCCGCGCTCAAGGATAACCATCGGGGACTCGGTCTGTTGTTTGGGCCGATCGCCAGCGCCAAGCCCGCGCGCTGCGTGATGTGTACGCATCTGGCAGCTTTTCTTAACCGGACGGGCGCAAAAACCGCCTAAACGGCTCATTACGAAACAAACTTGCATAGAATTGTTTCGAAATGCGTTCTTATACACAAAAGCCTTCAAATAGCGTTAAACTATTCAATCACTGATTGATTGTCTCCGCCATCTTTTGGAGAGAGGGTTTGTATGGCTAAAAAACGCAATGGGCGCCAGGATGCCATTAGAGATATTGTGCGCAATAAGGATGTCCGCACGCAGCGCGTGCTGGTCGATGAGCTCCGTGCTATGGGCTTTGATTGCACGCAGGCGACTGTCTCTCGCGATATTGCCGATATGGGGCTGCGTAAGCTCCCTGAGGGCATCTATGTTCTGGCAGAGGACCTGCACCTGCAGCGTATGGTTTCCGAGCTCGTAACGGGCGTTCTGCGTACCGATAATCTGGTTATGATCAAGGCTCAGCCTGGCACGGCTTCCGGCATCGCCGCCGCCGTTGATGCGGCAGAGTTGCCCGATGTGCTTGGCTCGCTTGCCGGCAACGATACGATTTTGGTTATTGCCCAGACGGCCGAGGACGGCGAGCGCCTCGAGGCGCTGATCAATAAGCTGAGCAATTCTCGCAAGTAGGTGTGCGGGCCGCGCGCTCGGCATTGCGTGCGCTGACATAGTGGCTTGTAAGGGGCATCGACGTTGGTCGGTACCCCTTTTTGTTTGCCGGTATAAAGACCGCCCACCAGGTCGCTTCAAACTAAAAGGCCCCGAGCAGTTCAATAAGCTGCTCGGGGCCTTGTTGGCTTTAGTCGCGTACTTCTTAGCCGACCGTATCGTCAGGCGTGGGCGAGGGGTCGGGAGTGGGCGTAGGCGTAGGCGTGCCGCCATCGCCGCCGGTCGAGCCACCAGTGGAGCCGCCCGTCGAGCCACCAGTGGAGCCGCCCGTCGAGCCACCGGTCGTACCGGTGCCGCCGGTGGTGTCGCCGCCCGTGGTCTCGGTGGTCGTGGTCGTCGTGGTAGTTGTTGTGGTGGTTTCCTCTTCCTCTTCGTCCTCGTCCTTGTCGTCGTTCTCCGACTTCTTGGTGTTGTTGGTGCCGTAGAACTTCCAGACGCTGTTGTTCTTGTAGGTGGGCGCCGTTCCGGTCGCAAACTCCTCGCGCTCGGTACCGGTCAGAACGGTGTTCATAAACCGCTTAAAGACAGGCAGGTTGGTGCTGTCGCCCAGCAGGTCCGTGCCGTACTTTTGGATGGGGATCTCGCCCGCGGAATAGCCGGTCCACAGGGCGCACGCCAGCTGCGGGGTATAGCCGCAGAACCAAAGGTTGGTGGTGTTGTCGGTGGTGCCCGTCTTGCCGGCATAGGGCTGGTTGACACTCAGGGCGCCGGCAGCACCCGTACCGCTGCCCTTCATGACGCCGGACAGAACATCGGTGACCGCGGCGGCCTCGCCCTCGGTAAGCACCTGTGAGGGATTGTCGGTGTGCTGGTACAGCACCGAACCGGTACGAGAATCAATCTCGGTGATGGCGATCGGCTGGCGATAGTAGCCGCCGTTGGCAAACGTCGCGTAGGCGGCGGCCATCTCGAGTGGCGAGATCGAGCCGGTGCCGAGCGTCATGACGGGAACGTCCTCGATGTTGTCCTTGGCGGGGTCGATGCCGAGCTTTTTGACGAGCGAGATGATCTTGCTGTTGCCGACGGCTTCCGCCACCTGGATGTAGCCGGTGTTGGAGGAGTATGCCGTCGCCTGCTTAAGCGTGATGTTGCCGTAGCTCTGGTTGGCGTAATTTTGGACCTCGGTCGTGGTGCCCTTGGCCTTGAGCGGCGAGTTGCAGTTGAGGGTGACGTTGGGGTTCATGCCGTTTTGGATGGCAGTTGCCAGCGTAAAGGCCTTAAAGGTGGAGCCGACGGGACGCTTGGCCGTGGCATGGTTTACGTGGTTCTCGTCGGCGTTGTAGTCGTAGCCGCCCACCATGCACTTGATGTAGCCGGTCTTGGGGTCGACGACGACCATGCCCATGTCCAGGCCGTCAAGCGAGAGCGTGTCGAGCTGCTCGCGGACGGCATTCTCTGCCACCTGCTGCATCGTGGGGTCGATGGTGGTCTTGACGGTCAGGCCGCCCTTAAAGAGCACGTCGGTCGAGAACTCCTGCTCCAGCAGCTGCTTGACGTAGGAGACAAAGTAGGGCTGCGAGTATACGTCGACGCCGCTGCCCGAGATTTCGGTCACATTGAGGGTGATGGGCTCGGCCTGTGCGGCATCGTGCTCCTCCTGGGTGATGTGGCCCAGGCGCAGCATGTTGTCGAGAACCTTGTTGCGGCGAGACAGTGCCAGATCGGGATTGACCGTGGGGTCGTACTGCGAAGGCGAGTTGGGAAGGCCGATGAGTAGCGCGGCCTCGCTCAGGGTGAGGTCGGCGGCGCTCTTGGACAGATAGGTCTCGGCTGCGGCCTCGATGCCGTAGGCGCCGTGGCCGTAATAGATGGTGTTGAGGTACATCATGAGGATCTCGTCTTTGGAGTACATGTCCTCCATCTTGATGGCGATGTAGGCCTCGCGCACCTTACGCTCAATGGTCGAGTCGAATTGCTCCTCCTGCAGGATGGTGTTGCGCACAAGCTGCTGGGTGATCGTCGAGGCGCCTTCGTGCCCGCCGCCGAGGGTTGCCACCGCAGCACGCGCGATACCCCACAGGTCGATACCGCCGTGCTCGTAGAAGCGCTCGTCCTCGACGTCAACGGTGCCCTGCAGCACGTAGGGGGAGACCTCGTCCTTGGTGATGGACTTGCGGTTTTGCGTGTAGAAGCTCGCGATCTTGTTGCCGTTACAGTCGACGATCTCGGTGGGCTCGCTCACCAGATACGCGTTGGCGTCGGTGTAGTCGGGCAGATCGGACAGCCAGCGGTTGACGTTACCGACCATGCCGATGCCAAACGCCACGCCCGCAATCAGCAGAAAGCCCAAAAACGAGAGCAGGATTATGGGCAGGGCGTGCGTCTTTGAACGGCTGTGTCCCTGTCGTTGGCGAGGACCCATATATTGACCTCCAGGTATGTCGTGCCAGACGGTGGATGTGCCGTCGGGGCAGGATGGACATAAGTTATTACACGATAAACCAAACGGGGCGCGCGAGGCCTCGTGTATGCTGGAAGACGGCATTTTTCAGAGTGAATGCATACCTTGGTAAGGAGTTTGTCGATGGCGATTCGGACGATGGGGCCGAGCGGACAATACGAGACTGGATTGGATGTTGTCAGTGCGGCGCTGCCCGAGCTGCTGGCGCCGGCGGGCGGACTCGACCAGATGCTTGCGGCTATCGCCGCGGGTGCCGATGCCATCTATGCGGGGTTGGGCGGCTTTAACGCCCGTGTGAGCGCCCATGGCTTTACGGATAACGAGTTTGCGCGCGGCTGCGCCGTGGCGCATGCCCATGGCGTGCATGTGTACGTAACGCTCAACGTGTTCGTGTTTGACGATGAGTTGTCCGACGCGGTGGCGTTGGGAGCTCATGCACTGGAGCTGGGCGCCGATGCTCTGATTGTCGCCGATGCCGGGTTGGCCTGCGCGCTGCGCGCGGCGATTCCCGGGGTCGAGATTCACCTGTCCACGCAGGCGGGCGCTCATAGCGAGGGTGCCGTGCGGCTTGCCGCCGATGAACTGGGGGTCGAGCGCGTGACGACGGCACGCGAGCTGACGGTCGACGAGATTGCGGCGCTCTGTGCCACGGGCGTGCCCATCGAGGTATTCTGCCACGGTGCGATTTGCATCGGCTATTCGGGGGCGTGCGAGTTCTCGGCCCTGCGGCGTGGGCGCTCGGCGATGCGCGGCGACTGCACGCAGCCGTGCCGTCTGGCGTACGACCTAGTGGACGAGGCGGGGCAGAGTGTTGTTGCCGTCGAGGGAGACCGCCTGCTTTGTCCGCGTGACTATCTGGGTATCGCGCACCTGCCCGAGCTTGTTGCCGCCGGCGTGGCATCGCTCAAGATCGAGGGACGCATGAAGAATCCCGATTACGTATTCAACGTGGTGAGGGTGTGGCGTCGGGCACTCGATATGCTGTGCGACGGCGCGTGGGACTCCGGTGCCGTGGAAGAGCTTGAACGCGAGCTGGGAAGGTCGTTTAACCGTGGGTTTACCGATGCTTACCTGCGGGGTCGTTCGGGTGCCGAGCTCATGAGCTTTGAGCGCGCGATCAACCAGGGCGTGCGCGTGGGGCGCTTGGTCGCTGTGGGCCACGAAGAGGTGACCGTTGAGCTCGATGCCGCCGTGGCGGCGGGTGACACGCTCGAGATTCGGTTCTATCCGGGTGTCGACGCGCGTCCCGATGTGCCCAAGCGCTGGCCGCAGGTGCCCTGCCCGGTGGATGCCGCAGCGGGGAAGCGCGTCGTCGTGCATTGCAAGCGTAAGGTGGACGCGGGCTGCGAGGTCTATCTGATTCGCAGCGCCGGCGTGTTGGATCAGACGACGGCGGTGTTGGAGCGCATGCGGGCCGAGGCGGATGCGATTGCGCCCGTTGCGCGTGCCGTTGAGGTGCTGCCCTTTGAGGACGCTGCGGTGGATGGCGGCGCGTCGACGGAGTTGGCGGGGTCGGCGGGGCCGGTAAAGCGCGAGGATTTTGCTCGTATGGTCTTTGCCTGGGAGCTGATGGATGTGGGTCCGCGCGATGAGCGAGATCTGTCCGATACAACGGTGGTGCTCGACGAAGTGTGCCGCGCGGGCGACGCCGAGCGGACTCGGGCGCTTATGCAGCGTGCCGGGCGCGTCGTCTGCCGCAATCTGGGACAAGTGGCGATGGCCCGCGAGCTGGGCACAACGTTTGACGTGGCGGCGCCGGTGTTCTGTGCCAATCGGGCCACGCTTACCTGGCTGCGCGGACTCGGTGCGGGGCGGGTGTGCTTGTCGGCCGAGTTGCTCGGCAATGATGCGGAGCGTGTTGCCGAGCTTGCCGCTTGCCCCGGTGTCTTGGGGCCTGTCGATGCCGACCGTCCCGAGCTCATGGTGTGCGAGCACTGCTTGCTGACTGCCGAGGGCGCCTGCGCCACGGATGCAACGGGGCAGGTCCGTTGCCGTGACTGCTCGCGCCGTCAGCAGGCGCGCTTTTTGGTCGAACGTGACGGCACGCGTTTGCCGGTCGTTATCGACGCGTGCGGCAGGACGAGGATTTTCCTGTCGTAGGTGCCGCGTCGCGCTGTTTTGGTTATTATTAGTGGGTTTATGAACTTCCAGCACCGCCGTATCCGGTGAGGGTGCTATAGCAAAAGGAGGATACCCAATGCTGTCTGTTGACGAGCAAATGCGTATCATCACCTCGGGTGCAGCGCAGATCGTCCCCGAGGCCGACCTTCGCAAGAAGCTTGAGAAGGGCGAGCCCCTCAACATCAAGCTCGGCGTCGATCCCACCAGCCCCGACCTGCACCTGGGCCATGCCGTGCCCCTGCGCAAGATGCGTCAGTTCCAGGACCTGGGCCACAACGTCACCCTTATCATCGGCAACGGCACTGCGCTGATCGGCGACCCCTCGGGCAAGAACTCCACCCGCCCGCAGCTTTCGCAGGAGCAGATCGAGGCCAACGCCGAGACCTACGTGAGCCAGGCCATGAAGATCCTGGACCCCGAGAAGACCACCATCGTGCACAACGGCGACTGGATCCTTTCGATGGACCTGGCCGGCCTGCTGCAGGTGTGCTCCAAGTTCACCGTCGCCCGCATCCTTGAGCGCGACGACTTTACCAAGCGCTACCAGTCCCAGACGCCGATTGCCCTGCACGAGTTTCTGTACCCCGTGATGCAGGCCTTCGACTCCGTTCAGATCAAGGCCGACGTCGAGATGGGCGGCACCGACCAGCTCTTCAACCTGCTCGCCGGCCGCGAGCTCATGGAGAAGATGGGCATGGAGCCGCAGATCGCGCTTACCATGCCGCTGCTCGAGGGCACCGACGGCGTGCGCAAGATGTCCAAGTCCTATGGCAACTACATCGGCCTGACCGACGCTCCCAAGGATATGTTCGGCAAGACCATGTCCATCCCCGACGAGATGATCGGCAAGTACTATCGTCTGGCCAGCTCGCTCGCCCCGGCCGAGGTCGACAAGATCGATGCCGCCCTGGCCGATGGCTCCGCCGACCCCTATGAGCTCAAGCGCGCACTGGGCCGCGACCTGTGCGACACCTACCACGGCGCCGGCGCCGGCGACGAGGCACAGGCCGAGTTCGACCGCGTGTTCAAGGAGGGCCAGCTTGCCGACTTCCCCGAGAAGCACGTTGAGCTGACCGTCAACGACGAGGGTCAGATTTACCTCGCCGGCCTGCTCAAGGACCTGGGCCTTTCGGCCAGCGCCGGTCAGGCCCGCCGCGACATCGACGGCGGCGGCGTCAAGATCAACGGCAAGGCTGTGGCTCCCAAGAGCTACAACATCGATCCGAGCGCCCTCAAACTGGGCGACACCCTCTCCGTGGGCAAGCGCAAGGGCTTTAAGTTGGTTTAGTTACGCGGTTTTACCAACCCGCGTAACCAGTTGACGCTGCAAACCCGCCAGAGCGGCAATCTGCCTTTCAACTGCGGCGGCATGACCAGAAGGTCAATGCCGCCTCGTTTCAAGGCACCTTGCTCGCTCTGGTGCCCGCTCGCTCATATGACCCAATCCGCTGTCAAGGGCCACAATGGCCCCGCCGACCGCTTGCAATCGGTCGGCGGGGCCTGCCTTAAACCCGTCCCGGTCCGCCCCCGGCATGTCATCGACGCCTTCGGCTCAGTCTCATATCCGCGGATACCGCTCCGGCGGCCCGCAATCCTCTCCTTCGGCGGGGTTCCCCAAGTCTGTCGAGGCGCATGCGGAGGGCTCCGCGCGCACAGCGAAATAGGGGGTATCCCCGAAGGCCGCCCGGCTCGCCGGGGCGGGGGCTATGTCCATTCCGCGCCCTCCCGGCACATCGTGCCGAGGGCCCAGAGCCACCTCACGAGCTCGGCCGCGGTGGCCGCGTTGGCCTTCGCCTGGGGCATGCCGCGGGCGAGCATCTCCTCGCGCCGCCGCAGGAGCCGCTCGGATCCCTTCCTCCCGTGCATCCTTATCTCGAGGGGCACGCCCGTGTCCCTCGGCATGAGCTTCGGCTGGTGCCGCGCCGCGGCGTAGCACCATGAACCCTCAACGGCCAGCTTCCTCACGAGCGCGTTGCCCGCGCCGCTGATGCCTCCGAGCCGCACGGAGTCGCCGCTCGACCTCTGGCTCGGCGCGAGGCCGAAATAGGCCGTGACCTGCCTTCCGGAACGGAACCTCGTGAAGTCGCCGACCTCGGCCGAGAAGGCTGCGGCCAGCGCGAAGGCGCAGCCCTTGATCGACTGGAGGGCGGCCGCCTCCGCGGCGATCGGGCTGGCATCCACGGCCGCCCTGTACTCGGAGAGCAGGTCCGCCCGGGCCTCCGCCGCGGCCTCGACCTCGCTCCTCAGGGCGGCGAGCGTCCGAACCCCGCCGTCGTCCTCCGGCCTGACCTTGTCGAGCCACCTCAGGAAGTCGTAGGTCCAGTACTTCCTCGGGTTGCCGGCGGGCGTGGTGCCGCCGTAGGCGAACCCTCGCTTTGCGAGGAAGGCGAGCAGCCGCTGCTTGGCGGTCGCCAGGCGCGCGGTCGCCCCGTCGTAGGCGCCGGCGAGGTCCCTGATGCCCTCGACCTCGGGGGAGGGGACCCATACGGGGGAGATGTCGTGGGCGAGTATCGCCTTGGCCATCCTGGCGGCGTCGTTCCTGTCGTTCTTGGAGGCCGAGTCGGCGGCCGACCTGGGGATCTTCGAGACCGCGGCGACGACACACTCGACGCCGAGCCCGGCGAGCTCCCTCTGCGGGGCGAAGCCGGGGTAGCCGCTCTCGTAGGCCGCGAGCGACGGCCCGGGGAACCCACCCATCCACCCGGCGATCTCGCCCCAGGGGTTGCCGGGGAACCTCCTCGTCACGGCCTCGCCGGTGTCCGCGTCGAGGGCGCAGACGGTGGTCGACCTCAGGTGGACGTCCATCCCGAACGCGGTAGAATACTTTGGCATGGGAGCCTCCCAACCTCGTTGCGGCGCGGCTGCGCCTATGGCACTTCAACATCATTGTCGCAGCCCCGACCCGCGGTCACGAGCGGGGGCTCCTATCTTTTTAGTGCCCTCGGATTGGGTCATAGTGTCTGTCGTTGCCAAGACATCGGC
>NZ_QSQW01000029.1:0-1857 GCF_003437565.1 Collinsella sp. TF10-11AT | reverse complement strand
ACCATGGTCGTGGGCATCATCGGCGCGTTCTTCGGCGTGCTGGCGTAGGTTCCTGCGTTTTATTCTGCCCCCAAGGGAAACGGCGACCCATTGCGGTCGCCGTTTTTTATTACCGAAAGCTAGCTGGAGGTGCTTCGTGATTCGATCTGACAATCCACCCGATAATGGCGTGAGCGGGGCGATGTATCTATTTGGCACGGCGCTCTTATGGAGTTTTATCGGCATCCTCGTTCGCGCCAATTCGCAGTCAGCTCTTTTGATCGGTGCCGTTACGGCAATATTTATGGCGCTCTTTATCCTGCTCGTCGGCAGGCCCGTCCTCCGCGTCAGCCGTCATATTGTCCTTGTGGCCGTCTGCAACTTCGTGACGGGCACCACGTTTAACTTTGCCAACCAGCTCACGACGGTCGGCAACGCGATCGTTCTGCAGTACACCTCGATGATTTTCGTTATCGTGTATCAATCGCTCGCAACTCGTACGTTGCCCTCGCCTGCAAAGATTGCCTCCGTGGTGGTTGCTTTTACGGGTATGGGACTTTTCTTTTTAGGTGATTTGAGTGCCGAGGGCATGCTCGGCAACCTGCTTGCCGTCATTTCGGGCGCCACCTTTGGGCTGTGTTTCTTTTTGAACTCTCGCCCCGATGCGTCGCCCATGGTGTCCTCGCTCATCTCCTGCGGCATCTCGATACTGCCGATCGTCTATTTTGCCGGCGACCTAGGCTCCGTAAAACCCTTTGAGTGGGGGCTTATGCTGGTGCATGGCCTTTTTTGCAGCGGCCTTGCGAGTGTGCTGTATGCCAAGGGGATTGCGCGCACTAACGCGTTTGCGGCCAACTTGGTTTGCATGAGCGAGGTCGTGCTCGCTCCCTGCTGGTCGGCGCTCCTCTTTGGCGAGGTCTTTCGCTGGAACGAGTTTTTGGGCGCGGCGATAATCGTTTTGGTGATTGTAGGCAACTTGGCATACGATGCCTTTGGCGATGGCTTTCTGGTGGCGCTTGTCCGCCATCGAAACAAAGAGCGCGCCTGATGGGATACGTCTGCCGTTTACGGTAAAAAACACCCCGCTGAGCGAGTGGTATTAAATAGTAAGAACCTGCATATCTATAATTGGTATCAAATCATTTGTGCCTGGCATGGGTGTTCGCAGCACACCAGGTACGCTTCGAGCCGTGTGATCGAACTCCTGGAATTGATATCAACAACGCGCGCGACGGGAGTGACGACGGTTCGATATTCCTTATTGGGAGGAATTATGCTTGTCCAAGCAATCCTCGTCGGCTTAGTCGGAGCGTTTGGATGTCTCGACTACCAGCTCGGCACCCTCTACGCGTTCCGCCCCATCGTCCTGTGCCCGCTCGTGGGCCTGGTGCTGGGGGACCTGCAGACTGGTCTTGCCGTTGGCGCCAGCCTGGAGCTGCTGTTCATGGGTTCGGTTTCCATCGGCGCCTACGTGCCGCCTAACGAAACCATCGGCGGCGTGCTCGCCTGCGCGTTTGCCATTCAGCTCGGTCAGGGTACCGAGACGGCCATCGCGCTCGCCATGCCCATCGCTGTCCTTTCGCTGACGATCGGCAACATTACTAGTGCCTTGTTCACCGTGTTTGTCGATATGGCAGACAGGTTCGCCCTCAAGGGAAACCTTAAAGGCATTTACGCCGTTCATTGGGGCATGGGTCTTTGGGGCTGCCTTGAGTATTTCCTGCTGTGCGGCGGCGCCTTCTATCTGGGCTCCGATGCCATCCAGGGCCTGCTCGACTTCGTCCCGTCCTTCATCATTGATGGTTGCGGCGTTGCCGCCAACATTCTGCCGGCCATGGGCTTCGCCATGCTCGGCCGCCTGGTGCTCACCAAGCAGCT
>NZ_QSQW01000028.1:0-1903 GCF_003437565.1 Collinsella sp. TF10-11AT | reverse complement strand
GGCACGTGCAGACCTTTCGTCATGGCCTCCTACCTTTCTTTCGGGCCCCTGTCAGGGCCGATTCGTTAGCGCCCCTCCGTGTGAGGCGTTATTGCTGACGACATATTTATATCCAAAATCAGTCCATACTTCCACCTCGCCCCCGAACGGTTTTATATGAGGGGTGAACGGCATACACATATACTTCACGCATGGCACACTTTGATTTAATAAAGTTTATTTACGTGCTAAAACGCGTTTTCAATCCAAATAGCAAATGGAACTTAACTTTATTAAACCACCCTCAAATTGCATATTTCTAATATAGCTATGAATAGAATCAGCGATTCATGCCGCGTCCCAACCATTTTCATTTTTATTCAGAAAAAAGTTTGTCCTATTCATTTCTGATAAACAAATTACCGTTTACCAGACGCTTGATACCGTTCACCGGAAGCTCAGTATAAGGCCCAGCGGATACCGGCTCGCTTTACGGCCCCATTTGTAACAACTTGACTTCTCGGTATAGAAAAACGAACCCGCTTCCCCTAGGGAAACGGGTCCGTTTTCGATTATCTTCGGCCAATTTGGATAAGGCCCTCGAAGATCGTCGGAACCCTAGCGATCGAACTCCGTCAGTGCCTCGCCCAAAAGCCTCAGGCCCTCGCGAAGAACGTCTTCGCTCGCGCAGTAGCCCAGGCGTGCGCCGCAGGGAAGCTCAAAGCGGCTACCGGGGACCAGCAGCACTCCCCTCTCGGCCAACAGGCGCTTACAGAATTCCTCGTCATCCTCGGGAATATCCAGCTGGATAAACGAGGTGGATATTCCCTGCGGGGCCGTCCAGGAAACGCGATGCTGCGTATCGATCCAAGCCTGCGCGATATCGCGGTTGCCAAACACGATCTTGCGATTGCGCTCGAGAATCTTGTCCTTGTGCTCGAGCACGTATGTCGCCAGGGCATCGTTGAACACGCCGCCGCAGATCATGGTGTAGTCGCGGTAGGTGCGGATGCGGTTGGACACCTCTTCGTCGGCCACGACCCAGCCCACGCGGGCCGCAGGCGTCGAATAGGTCTTGGACACCGAGTTGGTGACAATGGCCTTCTCGTACATGTCGGCCATCGACATAAAGGCCTTGGTGTTCTCAAGCGGCAGGTACACCTCGTCGCACAGCACATAGGCGCCAGCCGAACGGGCGATCTCGGCAATCTGGCCGAGCATATCGGCATCGAGCACCGTACCGATGGGGTTCGATGCGTTATTGATGCAGATGAGCTTGGTGTTGGGGCGCACCAAGCGCTTGAGCTCATCGATATCGGGCTTCCAGCCGAGCTCCTCGCGGAGCTCCCAATACTCGACCTCGGCACCCAGCGTACGCGGAATCTCGTAGAGCGGCGCATAGGTAGGCCACTCGGCAATCACGTGATCGCCGGGCTCCACAACGGCCATGATGGCGTTGAGGTTGGCGCCCGTGCAGCCATTGGTCTGCAAAATGTGATCGGGATTGACATCGCGACGATACAGCTTGGCGACCTCGGCCTTAAATTCCGGCGATCCCTCGATCCAGCCGTAGTTCATCTTCTCGCGATCCAGGCGCTCGTAGAACGTGGCGCCGTCCTGCTCGTCCAGTGCGCGAAGCTCGCCCATGGTCAGCGACGAGATCGTCGACTGAGCGATATCCCAGGTAGCACTCTTCTCCCAAACGTTGAGCCATTCCTCAACACCGATTGTCTTGATATCCATGGCCACCTTATCTGATCTTCATTTAGCGTCATTAAACATGAATGGGGCGGTGCGAAAGATCCGCACCGCCCCAATGGGAGACATCTAATGGCAGCTAGATGTTTGTAGTAAGACCTGTACGGGTCTTTGAAAACCTTAGAGGTCCTCGCGCCAGAAGGGCATGCTCATGCAGCGCGGGCCG
>NZ_QSQW01000027.1:0-2114 GCF_003437565.1 Collinsella sp. TF10-11AT | reverse complement strand
GGAGGGGCGCCGGGGGCGGGAATCTGGGCGTACACATTTCCTACACAGTTTGGGATTCTCAGCTGTATTTAAAAGTAATAAAGAGGGGACCTCGTTTCCGAGATCCCCTCCTCCGTCTATCTATAGAAATAGGCTTTCAAAGCCTTAGGCCAAGAGCTTGCGACCGGACTCCTCGATCGCGTCAAGTGCTGCATCAGCCTCGGCGGCATCCGCGCCCTTAGCGAAGATGTACAGCTTAATCTTGGGCTCGGTGCCAGAAGGACGGACGATACCCTTGTTACCACCCTCGAGATCGAACTCAATGACATTAGCCTTCGGCAGGCCGTTCACGCAGGTGTTGTAATCCACGACGGCCTCAATCTTGGAACCGGCGAGCTCCGCGGGCGGGTTCTCGCGCAAACCAGCCATGATGCCGGCCATCTTTGCCGCACCCTCAGCGCCCGGATAGCTTAGCGAAATCGTCTTGTTGTGATAGTAGCCATACTTCTCGTACAGCTCGTGCATCGCATCGGCAAGGTTCTTACCCTGGAGCTTGTAATACTGCGCCATCTGGCAAATCAGAAGCGAAGTGCTCACGGCGTCCTTGTCGCGCACGTGGTCGCCGGCCAGATAGCCGTAGCTCTCCTCGAAACCGAAGATAAAGCGATCGACCTCGCCAGCATCGGAAAGAGAAGTAATGATGTCGCCGATGTACTTGAAGCCCGTCAGGCAGCGGCGAAGCTCAAAACCGTACTCGTCGGCCAGAGCGTCAACCATGGCGGAAGAAACGATAGTAGTAACGGCAACCTTCTTAGTGAGGTCCTCACCGCGGGCAGCACGGGTCTTGCAGATATAGTCGAGCAGCAGAACGCCCATCTCATTGCCGGTCAGCAGCAGATAGTCATCGCCATTTTTAACGGCAACGCCAACACGGTCGGCGTCGGGATCGGTTGCAAGCAGCAAATCAGGGTGAACCTGCTCGCAGAGATCGATGCCCTTCTGCATGGCCTGACGGATCTCGGGGTTAGGATACGGGCAGGTCGGGAAATCGCCGTTAGGCTCCTTCTGCTCGGGAACAACCGTGACATCGGTGATGCCAGCGCGCTCGAGCACCGTAGTAACGGGAATGAGGCCGGTGCCGTTGAGCGGAGTGTAGACGAGCTTAAGCGGAGCGCCAGCGATCTCCTCGGCAGAAAGGTTAGTCACGCCGCGCGCGAGAACGGCGTCGTAATAACGCTCGAGGCATGAGCCTTCGATCCATTTAACCAGACCCTGCTCAAGAGCCTCATCAAAGTCCATGGACTTCACGCCGGTGAATGTATCGGTCTCGGCGATAGCCTTAGAAATTGCATCGGCGGCCTCGCTGGTGATCTGGCAGCCGTCGGGGCCATAGGCCTTATAGCCGTTATACGGTGCCGGGTTATGACTAGCGGTCATGCAAATGCCACCGGAGCACTTAAGATCACGGACGGCCCAGGAGAGCGTCGGCACAGGAGAAATCTTGGGATAAACGAGGGCAGTCACGCCGTTTGCTGCAAGAATGGCAGCCGTCGTCTTAACGAACAGCTCACCTTTATTGCGGCTATCGCGAGCGATGGCAACCGTTGGATGCTCGAAGGTCGCATTGAGGTAGTCAGCGAATCCCTGGGTCGCACGACCGACCGTATAGATATTCATACGGTTAGTGCCCGCACCGATAGTGCCGCGAAGGCCGGCAGTACCGAAGGCGAGATCTTGGAAGAAAGCATCGGTGATGGCGTCCTCATCACCCTGCTCCTTCATCGTGTTAAGCTCAGCGAGGAGCTCCTCGTCCTTGACATTGGCAATCCAAGTATCAAGCAGCTCATGAACATCTGCCATGTGAGTCCTTCCGTCACAATCAATAAAACGACCCGTGTAAAAACAGGACAAGCGCAGCAGTGCGCTAAAGCAAATATTAGTCCATTGAGAACAGAGAACCGACCAAAGAACGGTGAACGTCTATATTCAGCGGTGGATGATTAAATTGATTTAATTGCATAAGGAATGTTGCCTGTAAACGCAAAAAAAGGGGGAGGCCGCGAGGCCTCCTCCTTCTTCAAGCCATCCGACGGCTCGGTGCCGTCCACCGGTCAGCGGCGCCCTGGCCTCCCACG
>NZ_QSQW01000026.1:0-2148 GCF_003437565.1 Collinsella sp. TF10-11AT | reverse complement strand
ACCATGGTCGTGGGCATCATCGGCGCGTTCTTCGGCGTGCTGGCGTAAGGGCCCGGCTGCATAGATTTTCGTTGCAACCTGGAAAGGGGATGGAGCAGGCCTATGCCCTCCATCCCCTTTTTGTATAGAAGGAGTTCGTATGTTCGCGAAGGATCGCGAAGCAATGCGCCTGACGCCGGCAGAGGTCAGGCTGATTCTTATTGAGTCCCTGCAGTGGTGCGCCAACAACGCGGTCTACTTTTTGGGGCTTATCGGTGCGGCCACGTATGATCTGGCCGGCACGGCCTTTTTGGTTGCCGCCATTACGCTCGTGCGCAATCTTATGACGTCGGTGGGCAATATGGTGTCGGGCTCGGTCATCGATCGCTTTGGACCGCGCCGGACGTCGTTTGTGACGTGCGTGATTACGGCAGTGCTATCGCTTGGCGTGGGGTTAGCGCCGTTGTCTGTCCCCGGGCTTGTGTTTGCCGCGTGCGTCTTGGGACTTGCGGGAGGCTTTATCAACACCTGCACGCATGCGTTTCCGGGATACCTGGAGTCGACCACCGAGGGTCGTACCCGCGTGAACGGCCTCATGGTGTTCTACAGCAATATCGCCTATACCGCTGGCCCGCTGCTCGGCGGTGCCATCGTGAGCTGTTTTGCCACGCAATCGGTTTATCTGCTCATGGCGGGCATGATGGGTGTGGCGGCCGTGCTCTCCTTGGGCTGTCACGAGTGTGTTGCTCCCGCAAAAGGGGAGAAGCCGAAGGGCGGTATTCTGGGCGGCATGGCCGAGGGTGCGCGACTTACGTTTCGCGACCACGACTTGCGCCTCATCTTTATCTCGGGCTTTTTGGGTTTCTTTGCGTTTGGCGCGTTCGATTCGCTGGAGTCGTTGTTCTACCGTGATGTACTCAACGTGGATATCGTCTGGCTGGGCTGGTTGTCCTCGGTCGTGGGCCTCACTTCCTCGGTGGGTGCGTTCATCCTGACCAAGCTTTCTGCTCGCCATGTCAACCTGCGATTGCTGCTCGGCGCGCTCATGGCCGTGGGCATTGGGTCCATGGTGTACGTGGGCACCGATATGCTGGGGGTCGCGATTATCGGTCAGGCGATTAACGGTCTGGCCTGGGGGTTCCTGGAGCCGCTGCAGATGATCTTGATTCAGGAGCGTGCCGACATCAAATACCTGGGGCGCATTACCGGCTTTGTGCGTTTTGGCCTGATGAGCGCCGGCGTGGTGCCGCTGCTGGCGGCTCCGTTTTTGGCGGAGGCTTTGGGCGTCCAGACGGTACTGTTTGGAGCATCGACCATTATTGCGCTGGTAGGAACGCTGTTCTTTGTCACACAAGGGAGACGCCGGGGGCGTTAGCTATACATCAAATTCTAATTTGATACCACTCACCAGAGAATTTCGACCGTTCACCGAGGATTGGAACAGATTGAAAAGTGGTATTAAAAACACGTTGGGTGTATGTCTATAATTGGTATCGAAAAGAAACGCGATGTATAGATTCGCGTGCTGGACAGAAAGGAAAAGCCATGAAGGAAACCGAGAAGATCGAGATCATGCACTTTAGCCAGGAGGGCTATCTCGAGGACGGCAAGAACGTCTATGAGACCGGCAAGAAGATGACCGCGCTCGCCGACAAGGTCGCCGACGAGGGCTACGACGCCGTGTTCCTGATGGGCGTCGGCGGCACCTGGGACGAGCTCATGCAGCTCGAGTACCTCATGAACAAGTTCGGCGACCGCGACCTCGAGGTCTACCTGATCCACGCCGCCGAGTGGAACGTCATGGGCCACAAGCGCATGACCGAGAAGTCCGTCGTGCTCACCGCCTCCGAGTCCGGCACCACCCCCGAGGTCCTCGAGGCCGTCAAGAAGATGAAGGACATGGGCGTGCGCGTCTACGCCATGACCAAGCCCGAGGGCCCCATCGGCCAGGCTGTGGGCGCCGAGAATTGCGTCAAGATGGCTTCCGATCATGGTAACGGCGGCTGCGAGATGGGCTACTACCTCGCCGACTGCTTCGGCCTGCGCCTGCTCAATCGCCGTGGCTGCTTCCCGCAGTTCGATAAGTTCATCGAGCAGACCAAGGATGTTTGGACCCACCTGGTCGACATCCGCAAGCGCTTCGAGCCGCGCGCCGAGGAGCTCGCCAAG
>NZ_QSQW01000025.1:2065-3191 GCF_003437565.1 Collinsella sp. TF10-11AT | reverse complement strand
GGGAGGACAACCCGGGGAACTGAAACATCTAAGTACCCGGAGGAGAGGAAATCAATCTCGAGACTCCCCGAGTAGCGGCGAGCGAAAGGGGACCGATGGCCAAACCGTCGAGCGGGCATACCCGGCAGGGGTTCCGCCGACGGGGTTGCAGGGCCGCGCATCCGGGGGCTGCCGCCCCCGGGCGCAGGTCCGGCTGGGGAGCGGAACGGCATGGGAGGGCCGGCCGCAGCGGGTGACAGCCCCGTACGCGAACCCAGACCGGACGGCGCGACGCGGTCCCTGAGTAGGGCCGGGCACGTGAAACCCGGTCCGAACCTGGGTGGACCACCATCCAAGCCTGAGTACTACCCTGTGACCGATAGCGCACCAGTACCGTGAGGGAAAGGTGAAAAGCACCCCGGGAGGGGAGTGAAACAGTACCTGAAACCGTGCGCCCACGAGCAGTCGGAGCACCTATATGGTGTGACGGCGTGCCTTTTGTAGAATGAGCCAGCGAGTCGCTGGCGCGGGGCGAGGTTAACCGAAAGGGAGCCGGAGCGAAAGCGAGCCTTAACAGGGCGACTTGAGTCCCGCGCCGCGGACGCGAAGCCGGGTGAGCTATCCGTGGGCAGGCTGAAGCGGGGGTAAGACCCCGTGGAGGGCCGAACGCACGTCGGTTGAAAACGGCGGCGATGACCTGCGGATAGGGGTGAAAGGCCAATCAAACCCGGAGATATCTCGTTCTCCCCGAAATAGCTTTAGGGCTAGCGTCGCGCGTTCACCGCCGGAGGTAGAGCACCGGATGGACGAGGGGGCTTCGCCGCCTACCGAATCCAACCGAACTCCGAATGCCGGCGGCCCAGAGCGCGGCAGTCAGAGCATGTGGGCTAAGCTGTGTGCTCGAGAGGGAAACAGCCCGGACCGCCCGCTAAGGTCCCCAAGTTCCAGCCGAGTGGCAAAGGATGTGCGTCCGCCCAGACAACCAGGATGTTGGCTTAGAAGCAGCCATGCATTCAAAGAGTGCGTAACAGCTCACTGGTCGAGTGGACATGCGCCGACAATACACGGGGCTAAGCTGGACACCGAAGCGGCGGGATTTTGATTTACAGAATCGGTAGGGGAGCTTCCCATGGGCGGTGAAGCCGCC
>NZ_QSQW01000025.1:0-2055 GCF_003437565.1 Collinsella sp. TF10-11AT | reverse complement strand
CGCCGACAATACACGGGGCTAAGCTGGACACCGAAGCGGCGGGATTTTAATTCATTAGAATCGGTAGGGGAGCTTCCCATGGGCGGAGAAGCCGGAGGGCGACCGGCGGTGGAGCGCATGGGAGTGAGAATGCTGGCATGAGTAGCGAGAGACGAGAGAGTAACTCGTCCGCCGTGAACCCGAGGTTTCCTGGGCAAGGCTAATCCTCCCAGGGTCAGTCGGGGGCTAAGGCGAGGCCGGGAGGCGTAGCCGACGCGCAGCAGGCAGACATTCCTGCACCGCGCACGCGGCGCTACGACCGACGGGGCGACGGATGGGGGTGGCTCGGCGGGGTTCTGGACGTCCCCGTGATGGAGCGCGGCCCGCGGACCAGGGAAATCCGGTCCGCATCAAGGGCGAGGCTCCGGACGAAGCGATTGAGCGAAGCGAGTGAGCCCGAGGTCCCTAGAAAAACCCCTAGGCAGGCGCGTGCGCGCCCGTACCGCAAACCGACACAGGTGGGTGGGTAGAACATACCGAGGCGATCGGGTCAACCATGGTCAAGGAACTCGGCACAATGGCCCCGTAACTTCGGGAGAAGGGGTGCCCGCGCGTACGTGAACGGACTTGCTCCGGGAGCGGAGGCGGGCCGCAGTGGAGAGGCCCAAGCGACTGTTTACCAAAAACACAGGACTCTGCAGAAGCCGCAAGGCGACGTATAGGGTCTGACGCCTGCCCGGTGCCGGAAGGTCACGCGGAGGAGTTAGCCGTTAAGGCGAAGCCCCGAAGCCAAGCCCCGGTAAACGGCGGCCGTAACTATAACGGTCCTAAGGTAGCGAAATTCCTTGTCGGGTAAGTTCCGACCTGCACGAAAGGCGCAACGACTTGGGCGCTGTCTCGACCATGGACCCGGTGAAATTGCACTGGTCGTGAAGATGCGACTTACCCGCGGAAGGACGGAAAGACCCCGTGAACCTTCACTGCAGCTTGGCATTGGCCGCTGGTCCCGCGTGTAGAGGATAGGCAGGAGGCATCGATCCGGAGGCGCCAGCCCCCGGGGAGCCGCCCTTGGAATACTGCCCTCGCGCGACCGGCGTCCTAACCCGAGGCCGTCAACCGGCTCGGGGACCGTGCCAGGCGGGCAGTTTGACTGGGGCGGTCGCCTCCTAAAGGGTAACGGAGGCGCGCGAAGGTCCGCTCGGGACGGTCGGCAACCGTCCTTTTGAATGCAAGAGTACAAGCGGGCTTGACTGCGAGGCCCACAAGCCGAGCAGGTGCGAAAGCAGGCTCTAGTGATCCGGCGGCCCCGAGTGGGTGGGCCGTCGCTCAACGGATAAAAGGTACTCCGGGGATAACAGGCTGATCTTGCCCAAGAGTCCACATCGACGGCAAGGTTTGGCACCTCGATGTCGGCTCATCGCATCCTGGGGCTGGAGCAGGTCCCAAGGGTACGGCTGTTCGCCGTTTAAAGCGGTACGCGAGCTGGGTTCAGAACGTCGTGAGACAGTTCGGTCCCTATCCTCCGTGGGCGCAGGAGAATCGATGGAGGCTGCCCCCAGTACGAGAGGACCGGGGTGGACGCACCTCCGGTGAACCGGTTGTCGACCAACGGCACGGCCGGGTAGCCGCGTGCGGCGCGGATAACCGCTGAAGGCATCTAAGCGGGAAGCCGTTCCAGGGATTAGTTCTCCTTCCGGTAAGGGCCCAGGTAGACTACCTGGTCGATAGACGGCAGGTGCAAGGCTGGCGACAGCCTCAGCCGAGCCGCACTAATCGCCCGAGCTCTTCCGGAACCGCACCTCGCGGCCCGCGGGACATGCGCTCGAAAGCGCGGTCCGGGCACGAGGATGCCCCCGAGTCAGATCTTTCCTATGCGCCATGCGGCCCCCAGGGCACGTGTATGCGATACCGGACACCGTAACGGTGGGCGCCGCCCACCGGTCAGCGGCCAGAGCATGGGGGGCACGCCCGGTCCCGTTCCGAACCCGGAAGCTAAGCCCCATCGCGCCGAGAGTACTGCGGGGCCAGCCCGTGGGAGGCCAGGGCGCCGCTGACCGGTGGACGGCACCGAGCCGT
>NZ_QSQW01000024.1:0-4145 GCF_003437565.1 Collinsella sp. TF10-11AT | reverse complement strand
GGAGCCCACTTCTCAAAACAAGGCAGGCACCCCGGCCCTCGTCCGTGAACTCTTCCGCTGGGCGAGCTATAGACGCCGCGCACCGATAGGGTAAGGCGGCGGCTTGAAATTGGTGCTATATTCAGCTTGAGTTGTTTAATGCTAGTACGGGAGGCTGATATGGGGCTGTTCAAGAAGAAAAACCCGCAGGATGCCTTTGATCCCGATGTGTTTACCATCACGGATACGATTTTGGACCCGCCGCGGTTTACATTTTTGCCGGCTATCTACCAGGATGCCACGCGCCGCAAGTGGGCTGTGCATCAACGCGGTGGCGAGCCGAAGATTTTTGACTATGCGGACGTGTTGCAGTGCGAAGTGGCCGAGGCGGGCGATCCGGAGGCCGAAGAAGCGGTCTCTAAACAGGAATTTGCCCAGCGTATCCTGGCAAATCCTGCCAAGGCAGCAAAAATAAATGCTGCCAAGCGTAATATGTGTCTTGGTATGGGCGTTGTTGTGGCGGTTCAGACGGGAAAAGACGAGGTTTCCAAATTAGAGATTCCCGTTATGACCGACGAAGTCAAACGCGATTCAAGTCTATATAAGTCGTATCGGAATGTCGCCGAGAAGATCAAGGCAGAATTTGATGCCATGGGAGGGCTGGCCTAATTTTGGCGGCATACGTTTCTGAATGAGGAGTCTGTGCAATGGCAGGCGAATCTTATGCAATTCCCCCCAAAGATCATGCTGTTGAGGGAATTCTTTGGTATATCCAGCACCATCAGCTTGCCGGCGGCGATCGCCTGCCGGCCGAGCGCGTGCTGTGCGAAGAGATTGGCGTTTCGCGTACGGCGTTGCGTGCCGGTATCACGCGGCTTATCTCGTGTGGAACGCTCGAGAGCCGTCGCGGATCGGGCACGTATGTGTGTCCTCCCAAGCCGCTGAACATCTTCCAGGAAACGTATAACTTTTCCGATGCTGTGCGGACTGCCGGCCTGCACCCCTCTTCTCGTCTGGTTTCCACCGGGACCATCGAGGCGGATGAGGCGCTTGCCGACAAGCTTGGGGTGGCTGTAGGCGCTCCCTTGCTCCGCATGCAGCGCGTTCGACTTATTGAGGGCGAGCCGGCGTCAATCGAGACCGCTCACGTTAACCTGTCCCTGTGCCCATCGCTTCCCGAGCACGATTTTGAGTGTGAGAGCCTTTACGATGTCTTGCTCAAAGAAGGTGGCGTGCGCGTTGAGCATGGACGTGAGCATATCTCCATCTCGCGTTTGAACGTCGAAGAGGCCGAGCTGCTCCAGCAAGAAGAGGGAACGCCGGTGTTCTATGAGAGCTCGATCGAATTTGATAAGGACATGCGTTTTGTGGAGCATTGCAAATCGGTGATTTTGCCCACAAAGTTCCGCTTTGCCGATAACGGCGAAGAGAACGGCATGAGGAGCGTGGCAGGTGAACAATGGCTGAAACAGTAGATGCCACCCCGGTTTATATGCGCATTCGACGCTGCATCGAGGAACGTATCGAGCGCGGTGCATATCCCACGGGTTCCATGATTCCGTCCGAAAAAGACCTCGCCGAGGAATTTGGTACGACACGCTTGACCATCCGAAGCGCTGTCGATGAGCTGGTTCGACGCGGGCAGATTCGCCGTGTTCGGGGAAAAGGTGCCTTTGTGGCGCCGAAAGTACCTGCTTTTTTTGAACGCACGGTCGGTTTCCGTGAATCGGTCCGTGCTTCGGGCGGCGAGCCGTCCGTCCGTATTCTCGCGCGTTCCAAGCGTTATGCGGGGCCATATTACGCCGACCTGTTTGGCATCGCCGAGGACGACCTGCTCTATTCCGTTCGACGCCTGAACTGCATAAACGGTAGCCCCGTATCGATTGAGACGGCGCTGATTCCCTGCCTGCTGTTCCCAACCATCGAAGATATTGACGTGTCGGTCTTCAGTTTGTACGAGACCTATGAGATGCTGGGCCGAAAGCCAGTCATGGCACAGGAAAAGCTCGATATCGAGGCACTGGGCGCACGAGATGCCGGCCTCCTTGGACTGGAACAGGGCGATCTTGTTTTGCTTTTGGAATGCGTGAGCTATGACGCGAGCGGTCAGGCTATCGAGTATGTAAAGTCCTTCAATCGTGGCGATACGGGCGGCTACACCTATACGTACTAGCTGGTATTTTGTGAATAACGGCTGGGAAACTAACCAGTTTTGATCGTTGGGTCAGCTGTATATACAACCTTACATGGCTCAAAATCGACCGTTCGCCGAAGGGGATAAATTAATCGACAAAGAGGTATCAAAAAGCCGTAACCTATAACTGTGATTGGTATCAAATACTAATGATTTGTTACGAGGTGAGACGATGAAGATGCTCGATTACGTTCAGCTTGCCCATGTGCGTATGGGAGAGAACCTCGAGCGTTCGTCTGAGCTGGTAGCGCAGCTCGTTGATATTTTCCAGTCCGGTTCTTTTGACGCGCTGCGCATCGTTGCTTCGGGTTCGTCGCGCCATGCTGCGGATTGCGCCCGCGATTACCTGCAAGATGCGCTGCAGATGCAGGTGTCCGTTGTGACGCCCGAGGCCTTCGTCGATTTTGAACACACCTATCCACAGCATGCGCTTAACATTGCCGTCTCGCAGAGCGGCTATTCAACCAATACGATTGCGGCGCTCGATTACATGCGCGCACACGATATGGCTGCAGTTGCGCTCACGGCAAACGTCGAGGCACCCATCAAGGAACACGCTGACATCGTTCTTGACTACGGTGTGGGCGTCGAGTCGGTGGACTTTGTGACTCTGGGCGTCGGGGTTCTCGTTGAGTACCTGGTGCTCTTTGGTATTTACGGCGGTCAGGCGCGCGGAACGATTGACGCCAAGGGCGTTGCTCAGCGTCTTGATGACCTGCGCGAGGCTATCCAGGCTAATGCCGTGATGTGCAAGACCGCCGAGGCATATGTCCAAGATCACATGCTCGAGCTTTCTGAGCACATGCCCGCCATGGTCGTCGGCAACGGCCCCAACTATGGTGTTGCCGAGGAGGCAGCGCTCAAGCTGAGCGAGACCATCAAGATTCCTGCCATGCATCACGAAGGCGAGGAGTTCGTCCACGGTCCCGAAATGCAGATCGTTCCGGGCTATCTGGTGTTTATTGTCGACGATCCGCAGGGGTCGGAGCGTCTTGCGAATATCGCCGATGCGCTATCGAACGTTACGACAAAAACGGTGCTGCTCACGGCCCATCCCAAGGGCAAGGCTCACGAGGTTGCGGTGCCTCAGGTGGCTCCGCTGCTCAGCGCAATTCCCAATCTTGTGTTCTTCCAGACGATTGCGGCAATGATCGCCGAGCGTCTGAAGTCATGGGACGTGCACCCGTATCTCGATGCCGTCTCCAAGCAAATGGAGGTCAAGGCAGAGGGCTACGAAGAGTCAGTCAATGCGCTTAAGGCCAAAGCGGCCGAGTGTTACGGAATGTAAGCGGGTTTTGATGCCCGTTGGCATGGGGGATGTGGAAACAACCCCAGAAAGGAGAGACAAATGAAGGAAACCGAGAAGATCGAGATCATGCATTTCGACCAGGAGGGCTATCTCGAGGACGGCAAGGCGCTCTACGAGACCGGCAAGAAGATGACCGCGCTCGCCGACAAGGTCGCCGACGAGGGCTACGACGCCGTGTTCCTGATGGGCGTCGGCGGCACCTGGGACGAGCTCATGCAGCTCGAGTACCTCATGAACAAGTTCGGCGACCGCGACCTCGAGGTCTACCTGATCCACGCCGCCGAGTGGAACGTCATGGGCCACAAGCGCATGACCGAGAAGTCCGTCGTGCTCACCGCCTCCGAGTCCGGCACCACCCCCGAGGTCCTCGAGGCCGTCAAGAAGATGAAGGACATGGGCGTGCGCGTCTACGCCATGACCAAGCCCGAGGGCCCCATCGGCCAGGCTGTGGGTGCCGAGAACTGCGTCGCCATGGCTTCTGACCATGGTTCGGGCGGCTGCGAGAAGGGCTACTACCTCGCCGACTGCTTCGGCCTGCGCCTGCTCAACCGCCGTGGCTGCTTCCCCAAGTTTGATCTGTTTATCGAGCAGACCAAGGACATCTGGAAGGACATGCTCGACATCCGCAAGCGCTTCGAGCCGCGCGCCGAGGAGCTCGCCAAG
>NZ_QSQW01000023.1:0-8696 GCF_003437565.1 Collinsella sp. TF10-11AT | reverse complement strand
CGGCCCGCGCTGCATGAGCATGCCCTTCTGGCGCGAGGACCTCTAAGTCTTTCCGTTTCCGGTGCGGTCCCCCTACAACCGCACCGGTTTCGCCCGTCAAACGGGCAACACTAATACTTACGTAATTCATTTCTTCGAAAGGATTTGAACCATGGGTGTTAACCTCTCCGGCCGTAGCTTCCTCAAGCTCCTCGACCTCACCACCGAGGAGATCGAGTACCTGCTCAAGCTCTCCAAGAACTTCAAGGACATGAAGCGCGCCGGCGTTCCTCACCGCTATCTCGAGGGCAAGAACATCGTTCTGCTCTTCCAGAAGACCTCCACTCGTACCCGCTGCGCCTTCGAGGTCGGCGGCATGGATCTTGGCATGGGCGTCACCTACCTCGATCCCGGTTCGTCCCAGATGGGCAAGAAGGAGTCCATCGAGGACACCGCCCGCGTTCTCGGCCGCATGTATGACGGCATCGAGTTCCGTGGCTTTGCCCAGGACGACGTCGAGGAGCTCGCTGCTAAGTCTGGCGTGCCCGTATGGAATGGCCTGACCACCGAGTGGCACCCCACCCAGATGCTCGCCGATATCCTGACCGTCCAGGAGAACTTCAACTACGACATCAAGGGCAAGACCCTCGTCTTCATGGGCGACTGCAAGAACAACGTCGCTCGCTCCCTCATGGTCGTCTGCTCCAAGCTCGGCATGAACTTCGTGGCCTGCGGCCCCGAGGAGTGCATGCCCGCTGACGACGTCATCGAGGCCTGCAAGCCCATCGCTGAGACTAACGGCTGCACCATCAAGCTGACCACCGACGTCAAGGACGGCGTCACCGGTGCCGACGTTCTCTACACCGACGTGTGGGTCTCCATGGGCGAGCCCGACGAGGTCTGGGCCGAGCGCATCGCTCAGCTCACTCCGTATCGCGTTACCTCCGAGGTCATGGCTATGGCCAACCCGGGTGCCATCTTCCTGCACTGCCTGCCCAGCTTCCACGACACCAACACCACGATTGGCGCCGAGAAGTGCGAGCAGTTCGGCATCACCGAGCAGGAGGTCACCGACGAGGTCTTCGAGAGCCCCGCTTCCAAGGTCTTCGACGAGGCCGAGAACCGCATGCACACCATCAAGGCTGTCATGTACGCTACGCTCAAGTAAGAGCATCTAGCATCTCGCTCGGGGTGCATTGCTGCGCACCCCGAGCGCTTTTGTCTGGTAAAAATCTCGCACCGAGCGACATGCACGGCACGGAAGAGCCGCTTCGGGCGAGATCAGTAAATGATTTATGAAGGGGGGATGAGAACTATGACTGAGACCGCTAAGAAAAAGCGCGGTATGCCTTCATCGTTCACCATTCTTCTTGCTCTGCTGGCAATCGTCGCGGTTGTTACCGTTATCGTCTCCGGTACGTCCGGTGGCGCGGTTACCGCTGCCCGCTTGAGCGATTTCTGCACCGCCCCGGTCAAGGGCTTCGCTGACGCTCTGCCCGTCTGCCTCTTCGTTATGATCCTCGGCGGCTTCCTCGGCATGATGACCGAGACCGGCGCCCTGGACAACGGCATTGCTGTTCTGGTGCAGAAGCTTAAGGGCAATGAGATCATGCTCATTCCCGTGCTGATGTTCATCTTCTCCCTCGGTGGTACCACCTATGGTATGTGCGAGGAGACCGTTCCCTTCTACGCCCTGCTCGCCGCCACCATGATGGCTGCTGGCTTCGACCCCATGGTCGGCGCTGCCACCGTCCTGCTCGGCGCTGGCTGCGGCTGCCTCGGCTCCACGGTTAACCCGTTTGCCGTCGGTGCTGCCGTTGACGCTCTGACTGGCGTTGGCATTGAGGTCAACCAGTCCATCATCATCGGCCTCGGTGCCGTCCTGTGGATTGTTACCACTGTTATGTCCATCCTCTTCGTCATGAGCTATGCCAAGAAGGTCAAGGCTGACAAGGGTTCCACCATCCTTTCGATGCAGGAGCTCAAGGACGCCGAAGAGGCTCACGGCAAGGCTGCTTCCGAGGTTCACAAGGAGGTCAAGCTCACCGGTCGTCAGAAGGGTGTTCTGATCGCCTTTGCCTTCACCTTCGTCGTCATGATCGTCGGCTTCATCCCGCTGGCCGACCTTAACGAGGGCGTCGCCAACTTCTTCGATGCTGGCGCTGTCTATGACGCCGACGGTAACGCCATCGTTCAGGGCTGGTCTGCCCTGATCACCGGCCTGCCCATTGGTCAGTGGTACTTCGACGAGGCTTCCACCTGGTTCTTCCTCATGGCTGTCCTGATCGGTATTATCGGCGGCCTGTCCGAGAAGCAGATCGTCAACACCTTCATCACCGGCGCTGCCGACATGATGTCCGTTGTCCTCGTCATCGCCCTCGCCCGTGGTATCTCCGTCCTCATGGCTAGCACCGGCCTCGACGTCTACGTCCTCGACGCTGCCGCCAATGCTCTGGCTGGCCTGTCCGGCGTGATCTTCGCTCCCATGAGCTTCCTGGTCTACTTCGGCCTGTCCTTCCTGATCCCCTCGACCTCCGGTATGGCTACTGTCTCCATGCCCATCATGGGACCGCTGGCTGTTAAGCTCGGCTTCTCGCCCGAGGTCATGGTCATGATCTTCTCCGCCGCCATCGGTGTCGTGAACCTGTTCACCCCGACCTCCGGCGCCATCATGGGCGGTCTTGCTCTGGCCAAGATCGAGTGGACGACCTGGCTCAAGTTTGCTCTTAAGCTCATCGTCGCTCTCTCCGTCGTCTGCGCCATCATCCTGACCGTCGCTTGCGTGATGCTCTAAGTACCCCTTGGGTACCCCACGGAAACCATGACGATCCTGTAAAGGATCACCTGGTCATCGTCTGTCCGGTGGGGTAACCCCACCGGTAGACTCCTACCTTTAGCCTCCTCCCGTTCCGTGCGCGGGAGGGGGCGACTTGCGTTCCGGCGTTTTACCAAACGCCGGAACCGGTCGACGCTGCGCGCCGCCCAGGACGACAATTTGTCATTCAAAAGGCAAGGCATGACCAAAAGGTCTATGCCTTGCCTTTTTCATGCCAACTTGTACGTCCTGGACGGCGCTCGCTGACTTATGCTCATCCTGCGGCGCTGCCTTTGTTGGTGTAAAGGTGTCAGATTGCTTTGCGCCATGCCCTCCTCTTTCACGTCACCTTGCTCGCTCTGGTGGGCTTTCGCTGACTTATGCTCAACCTGCGGCGCTGCCATTGTTGGCGCAGGGGGCGGCTTGCTCGCTCTGGTGCCTGTTCGCTGTCCGTTCTCTGCCCGCGACGTTTCTGCTGTTGGTGCAAAGGGGTCAGGTTACTTTGCGCCAAAAGGGGAAGTTGCGGTGGAATAGTTCCCGTTTGGCCGTCTTGAGGGGTTAAACAGGAGCTATTTCACCGCAACTTATCGATGGCGTGTTTGGTTGGTGCCTGTTGATGGCCTGGGCATCGGGGAGGGCAGGCTCCGTTATAATCGCCTAAGACATTAAATGGAAACGGGACGGGAGCCATATATGCGCCAGGGTTTCGACAACGCGAAGTATATCGAGCTGCAGGCCGCTCATATTAAGGAGCGCATCTCGCAGTTTGGCGGCAAGCTGTATTTGGAGTTTGGCGGCAAGCTGTTTGACGACTATCACGCGAGCCGCGTGCTGCCGGGTTTTGAGCCGGACAGCAAGTTTCGCATGCTCAAGAGCATAGCCGACGACGTCGAGGTCATCATCGCCATTAACGCGAACCACATCGAGAAGAACAAGGCTCGTGGTGACCTTGGCATTACCTATGACGAGGATGTGCTGCGCCTGGTTGACCTGTTCCGCGGCAACGGCTTTGCTGTCGCGGCCGTGGTCATCACCCAGTACGCCGGCCAGCCCGCTGCCGATGTGTTCCGCAACCGCCTGAACGCGCTCGGCATTCCCGCCAAGCTCCACTATCCCATCGAGGGCTATCCGCACGACGTCGACCTGATCGTGTCCGACGACGGCTATGGCAAGAACGAGTTTGTCGAGACCACCCGTCCGCTCGTCGTCGTGACGGCGCCCGGTCCTGGCTCGGGCAAGCTCGCCACTTGCCTCTCGCAGCTGTATCACGAGCATAAGCACGGTACCGCCGCCGGCTATGCCAAATTCGAGACCTTCCCGGTCTGGAATCTTCCTCTGACGCATCCGGTCAATATTGCCTACGAGGCCGCCACGGCTGACCTCGACGACGCCAATATCATCGATTCGTTCCACCTTGAGGCCTACAACAAGACCACGGTCAACTACAACCGCGACGTCGAGGCCTTCCCGGTAGTTCGTGCCCTGATGGAAAAGATCCTGGGCAAGAGCCCCTACCAGAGCCCTACGGACATGGGCGTCAATATGGTCGGCTTTGCCATCACCGATGACGATGCCTGCCGCGACGCTTCCAAGATGGAGATCGTCCGCCGCTACTTTACCGCGGTCGAAAATGTGCGCCGTACCGGCGTGGGCGATGAGCAAGTCGACCGTCTCAAGATTATTATGAAGAAAGCCGGCATCGATAAGAACTACTCACCGGCGCGCTCGGCGGCCCTCACCAGGGAGCAGCTGACGGGTGGTCCCGTGGGTGCCATGGTCATGCCCGATGGCTCCGTGGTGACCGGTAAGACCTCCACGCGCCTGGGCGCCGCAAGTTCGCTCATTATGAACGCCCTCAAGCATGTCTCGAGCGTCGACCTTGAGCTCGAGGTCATTAGCGATGAGGCGATCGAGCCCATCAGCAAGCTCAAGACGCATTTCCTGGGCAGCAAAAACCCGCGCCTCCACACCGACGAGACGCTTATGGCGCTGTCGATCACCTCGGCCACGAGTGAGACGGCCGCTCGCGTCCTTTCGGGCCTGGAGCAGCTGCGCGGTTGCGATGCCTTCTTTAGCGTGATTATCTCGCCGACGGACGAGACGGTACTGCGCAAACTGGGTATCAACGTGTGCTGCGAGCCCAAGTTTGAGCGCCGCGGTTTCTTCCATCGCTAAGTTTGAAGCACCGCGGTAATTGCATTGCATTTTGGCCGTATCGGGTTAGCGCCCGGTACGGCTTTTTGATCAATAAAGCGTCTATTTCGGCGAAAAATAGCTGTTTACCTGCCTAGAAACAATTTGAGCGGTATACAATAACCGTAACTGTTTCATCCTTAGCGGGATGCCGCATGATGGATATTACCTGCCATCGTGAGGTGTGTCGGTCGCGCACGGCGCGTTAGATGCTCGTGCTCGGTTTGAGGAGGCTGCTATGGCGGGCAAGGGTCGTGCGAGTGTCAACGATATGAAGCGTGTCGAGGTGCTGGTGTTGATGGAGATCGACCAGCAAACCGAAGACAATGGCGGGCCGTATGGTTTCTCGCGCAAAACGCTTGCCGAGCGCGTGGGGGTTTCGCCGTATCGTGCCCGCGCGGCAATCGATCGCTTGGATTCCGAAGGCATGATTGATGTCGTCTCGCGTTATAGCGACGACGGCGGTCAGCTTGCAAATGGCATTTGCCTCACCGAACGTGGCGAGTGGTATCTTGAGGGCGTCCGTACCGGCATGCTCGTTCAAGAAATGCTTGAGGACGAGGTTGCTGATCGATAGCAGCATGTAACCCTTGCCATAGCGACGCCGCCTGGGAAACCGGGCGGCGTTTTGTTTCAAGATTGAGAAATGCAATCGCACGCGAGAAAAATTGCGGACGGTCCGCGGCGCGAGTATTACAATGAAGACCCGTAAGATGTGGATAAACAACTTCTACGGGAAGCGCAGGTAACTCAATATGACCAAGCATGTGTTCGTAACCGGTGGCGTGGTTTCGTCCCTGGGCAAGGGTATCACCGCGGCCTCGCTGGGCCGTCTGCTCAAGTCGCGTGGCTACAAAGTAACGATGCAGAAGGCCGACCCGTATCTGAACGTCGACCCCGGTACCATGAGCCCGTTCCAGCATGGTGAGGTCTTTGTAACCGAGGATGGTTACGAGTCCGACCTGGACCTGGGTCATTACGAGCGCTTTATTGATGAGAACCTGACCCGCGATTCCAACTTTACGACCGGTGCCATCTACAAAAGCCTAATCGCCCGCGAGCGTCGCGGCGACTTTTTGGGCGGTACCGTGCAGGTGATTCCTCACGTCACCAATGCCATTAAGGACAAGTTTCGCCGCATCGAGGAGCAGACCGGCTCCGATGTAGTCATCACCGAGCTGGGCGGCACGATCGGCGACATCGAGTCCCAACCGTTTGTCGAGGCCATCCGTCAGTACCGCAAGGAGGCCGGCTCCGAGAACGTCTGCTACATCCACGTGTCGCTCGTTCCCTATATTGCCGCCGCCCACGAGGTCAAGACCAAGCCCACGCAGCATTCCGTCAAGGAGCTCCGCAGCTTTGGCATCCAGCCCGATATCATCGTGCTGCGCTCCGACCACCATATCGATGACGCTATCCGCGGAAAGATCGCAAGCTTCTGCGACGTCGACACCGATTGCGTCTTTACCAATGAGGACTGCGCGAGCATCTACGACGTGCCGCAGCTGCTTGCCGAGCAGGACTTTGACCTGCGTATTTGCGAGCGCCTGGGCCTGGACCCGCGTGAGCGCGACATGAGCGAGTGGAATGAGTTCCTGCGTAAGCAGAACCATGCCAACCATCACGCCGATAAGGTTAAGATTGCCGTCGTGGGTAAGTACACGCAGCTGCCCGATGCGTACCTGTCGGTTATCGAGGCCCTGCACCATGCGGGCGTCTTCTACGATCGCCATGTGGACGTCCAGCTGGTCGACGGCGAGAGCCTCGACGAGCAGAATGTCTCCGAGGTTCTGGGCGACGCCTCGGGCATCCTGGTCCCCGGCGGCTTTGGCAAGCGCGCCCTGGAGGGCAAGATCCTCGCGGCCGAGTTTGCCCGTGAGCACAAGATTCCGTATCTGGGCATTTGCCTGGGTATGCAGGTGGCCGTGTGCGAGTTCGCCCGCAACGTCGTCGGCCTTGCCGGCGCCAGCTCCTCCGAGTTCGATCCGGACGGCCCGTTTAGCGTCATCGATCTGATGAGCTCGCAGGAGGACGTGACCGAGAAGGGCGGCACCATGCGTCTGGGCGCCTATCCGTGCAAGCTCGCCGCCGATACCCTCGCTCGCGAGGCATATGGCGAGGATCTCGTCTACGAGCGTCACCGTCACCGCTTTGAGTTTAACAACGCCTTCCGCGACCAGCTTGAGGACGCCGGTTTGGTTATCTCGGGTCTGTCGCCCGACGAGCGCCTGGTCGAGATGGTCGAGCTGCCGCGCGACGTGCATCCTTGGTATGTGGCAACCCAGGCTCACCCCGAGTTCAAGAGCCGTCCGACCAACCCGCAGCCGCTGTTCCGAGAGTTCGTGCGTGCCTCGATCGGTCAGCACGAGGGTGTCGATCGCCTGCAGGTGACGCCCATGAACCTCGCTACGGACTAAGGGTGCCGGCGAACAAAGAACATACCGAAGCTACTCCCTCGTCGCTCGCCGTGGCGGCGGGGGAGTATCTCGATTACCTCGCGGTCGAGCGGGGTTTGGCGCGCAACACGATTGCGGCCTATCGTCGTGACCTGACGACGTACTGCGCGTATCTGGAGCGGGCGGGCATCATGTCTTTTGATGAGGTGACTCGTCAGGTCGTGGAGGGCTTTGTCGCCGACCGTCGCGATGGGGGCTATTCCGATGCCTCGGTGGAGCGTGCGCTTGCGGCCGTGAAGGGCCTGCATGCCTTTTTGGTGCGCGATGGGATTGTGGCCCAAAATCCAACGGCGGCGTTGCGCCTGCCTAAAAAGGCTGAGCGTTTGCCGGAGTATCTATCGGTGGAGGATGTCTCGGCGCTGCTCGATCAAGACTTCCCCGAGGGCGAGATGGGCTTGCGCGACCATGCCATCTTGGAAGTGCTCTACGGATGCGGCTTGCGTGTGAGTGAGTTGGTGGGGCTCGATGTGGGCGATATCCATATCGACGATGGCTTTGTGCTCGTTCGCGGTAAGGGCTCAAAGGAACGCCTGTCCCCGTTGGTGGGAAGCGCGGCGCGAGCTCTGACGCGCTATATAACTAAGGGGCGTTCTCGCTTGGCGGCCCATGCCCACGGAACCGAGACCTCGGCGGTCTTTTTAAATAAGAACGGCCGCCGTCTGTCGCGCCAGGGCATCCATGCCATCTGTGAGCGCTACGGGCGCCAGGTGGGGCTGGTGGGACTCCATCCCCATACGCTGCGTCACTCCTTTGCCACCCATATGCTTGCGGGCGGTGCGGACCTCCGTGTGCTACAGGAGATCTTGGGACATGCCGATATATCGACCACGCAGGTCTACACGCATGTCGATCGTACGCAACTGACCGAGGTCTATCTGGCGGCGCACCCGCTGGCACATCGTTAACACATCGCTGGCCTGCATATCTATAGGTATTTGGGGACGGGCCCCAGATTGCCGCGGCGTGCTTTTGCGCGCGCATGGGCAATCTGGGGCTCGTCCCATTTTTCGCTAGACACCGACGCGGCGGTGGGCCGTGTGTACCGTGGGTGGGAGAGTTTGGGGGCGATGTGAACGGCGTGTAAAGGGACGTAAAAATCGCCTCAAGGTCAACTTGAAGGTTGAGGTTCGCGGGCGTGGTTCTACAGGTGGCATCCCGCCTTTGCTGCAAACACAACATATTGTGTTTTCGAACATATGCTCGGGGGTGTTTTACAACATATTGGGGGTGGAATGGTGGGGAGGGGTGGGGGA
>NZ_QSQW01000022.1:0-11565 GCF_003437565.1 Collinsella sp. TF10-11AT | reverse complement strand
GTGCCCTCGGATTGGGTCATAGTGTCTGTCGTTGCCAAGACATCGGCGCTTCCGTTGTTGTAGGTGGCAGTTAGGTGCACTCATTGGGGACAGACTTAAATGAGTGCCCACAGAATGAGAGTGGATAATCTTCCGTTTTTGGCCTGCTTTGGGGTTCAAAGTGGGAGATTATCCACTCTCATCATTTTGCGGCACTTGGGGACGTTCCTTTTGTGCCGGCACTTTGGGACACTCCTTGTCATTGGTACAAAGCAGCCTGTCCCCATTGCGCCAAGCGGCGTGTGCCGTTAAGCGGAAGGGGTGTTAGCGGGACTTTCTTTTGGGCATACAATGGCTATTGGTTTGCTGCGGTGAAGGTCTGTCCGCCCCGCAGCTTTTTTCTACGGTTAAAGGAGTATGTATGTCCGTTGAGGTCATGAGGTCTGTGATCGACGCTGCCGAGGGTCGCGTGCCCGTCGACACGCTGTTTACCAATGCGCAGATTGTCGACGTATATGGCCAGCGCGTGGCGCCCGGTAGCGTTGCCGTCAAGGATGGCGTAATCGTCGGCGTGCTCTACGACGGTCGCGATGACGCTGCTGGCACCTACGAGGCGGCTGAAGTCATCGACTGCCAGGGCCGCTATCTTGCCCCCGGTTTTATCGACGGGCACTTGCATATCGAATCTTCGAACATCCGCCCTGCTGAGTATGCGCGCATGGCGGCGACGCGCGGCACCACCACTGCCATTGCCGACAGCCACGAGATTGCCAACGTTTCCGGCCTGGACGGCCTGCGCTTTATGATCGAGGACGGCCGTCGCGCGCCCATTTCCATCAAGTACATGATGCCCTCGTGCGTGCCCGCGCTGCCCGATGAGCAGGCCGGTGCCGTCATTACCGCCGCCGATATGCAGGCGTTTTTTGCCGAGTATCCGGGCGATGTCTTCGGTCTGGGTGAGATGATGAACCTGCCGGGCGTCTTTATGGGCGACCCCGAGACCTGTGCTCGCATCGATGCTGCCAACCAGACGCCGTCCAAGCAGGTTGACGGCCACGCGCCGCTCGTTGCCGGAAAGGACCTCAACGCCTATGCCGCGGCGGGCATTATCGCCGACCACGAGTCGACGATTCCCGAGGAGGCACTCGACAAGCTGTCCCGCGGCATGTATGTGATGCTGCGCGAGGGTACGTGCAGCCATGACCTGGCCAACTTGTCGCCGATGCTGCTGGAAAACCCCGCCCGTGCCCGCCGCTGCTGCTTTGCGACCGACGACCGTGCTCCCTCCGACGCGCTTTCGACCGGTATGATCGACAACGCCTGCCGTGTGGCTATCGAGGCCGGCATTGACCCCGTGGTTGCCATCTCTATGGCGTCCCTCTCCACGGCCGAGGCGTTTGGCCTGGATCACGGCTGCCGCGACCCGTACGAGCTACGCGGTGCGATTGCCCCGGGCAAGCGTGCCGACCTGCTGGTGCTCAATGATCTGACGTTTGCCACGGCTCCGCATCGCGTATATGCCGCCGGTGCCCTGGTGGCGCAGGACGGCACCTTTGTGGGCGAGATTGCACCCGAGATGGCCGAGGTTGCGGCCCTTGCCGATGAGCTGCGTGCCTCCGTTAAGCTGCCGAAGCTTTCGCTCGATGTGTTCGACTATGCCTTTAAGCCGGGCGAGGCCGTTATCGATGTGATCCCGGGCATGGCTATCACGGGCATGATTCGCCCCGAGACTGACGAGGACTTGCGCCGCATTATGCTGATTGAGCGCCATGGCCGTGGCGTGTCGTTGCAGGTCGAGGGTGTCGACGGCGACGGCCCCGCCGGTCTGGGCTTGGTCGGCAAGCATATCGGTCGCGGTTGGGTGCGCGGTTTCACCATCACCGGTGGTGCCATTGCCTCCACGATCGGCCACGATTCGCATAACGTGTGCGTGGTGGGCGACAATGCGGCGGATATGATGGCTGCCGTTGAGGCCGTGGGCCAGGGCGGCCACGTGCTGGTGCGCAACGGCGAGGTCGTGGCGCGCATTCCGCTGGCGCTCGGTGGCCTTATGAGCGAGGGTACGGCCGAGGACGTTGCCGCGCAGCACGACGACTTTATGGTCAAGGCGCGCGCCATGGGTATTGAGCCGCCGCTCGACCCCATCATGGGCATCATTTTCCTGCCCCTGCCGGTGATCCCGACGCTCCGCATCCGCCCCGAGGGCATGTTCGACGTTACAACCTTCACCTACGCCGACTAGTCATCGGGGACGTTCTTAAACGACTAGTCGTTGGGGACACTCTTTGGCGTGTCGCCTGACGCCGCGACCGTGAGACCTCTGGCATGTGTGAGCTATTTGCCAGGTCCTTGTAACGTTTACGCCCGCGGAGTCTTATTTGAGCTCCCTTTGGGTACGTTGGAATCGGATACACGTTCGATTCCAACAAGCCCGAAGGGAGCTTTTCTATGTTTAAACTGATTGCATCCGATATGGACGGCACGTTGCTTGACGAAAACGGCCAGGTGCCTCCCGAGACCTACGAACTGATTCTGGCGCTACGCGAGCATGGCGTGCATTTCGCCGCATCGTCAGGTCGTCGCTACGATCGCCTGTGCGAGTTCTTTGCGCCCGTTCGCGACAAGATGGACTTTGTCGCCGCTAACGGTGCCCAGGTCTTCGCCGACGGCAAGATGGTAGACCGTGAGGTGTATTCGCACCTGGCGATTCGAAGGCTCGCCCAAGCCGTCGCGACGTTTCCCAATCTGCATCTTGCGCTTTTTGACCGAACCAAGTCCTTCTTGCTCGATGACGAGTGCAAGTTCGTGCGTGAGGTCGATAAGGACCTTCCCAATGCCGAGCGTATTTGGGAGCTGCCCGATCCCAGCGTAAATATCATCAAGGCGAGTATCTTTTGCGATGACGGTGCCGTTATGGACAGCGCTTACGTACTGCAGCGTGAACTCGGTCAGCTCTTTACTTTTGCGCCTTCGGGCAACGCGTGGATCGATGCCATGCAGCCCGGTGTGTCGAAGGCCTCGGGCATCGCACAGCTCATGGAGCACTATGGCGTCGAACGCGACGAGGTCATGGCGTTTGGCGACTCGATGAACGACTACGAGATCATTCGCTTTGTCGGTACGGGCTGTGCGATGGGAAACGCGCGCCCCGCGCTCAAGGCGGTGGCCGATCGCGTGGTGGGTTGTAATCGCGACCACGCCGTCCAGCAGGAGCTCCGTCGCGTGCTGGAGAGTCTCGCTTAATCCGGCAGATGGGGACGTTCCTTTTCTGCCGGCAGTGGGGGACAGTCCTTGCAGCTTTTTCGCGAAGACTGTCCCCAACGACTAGTCATTCAAGAACGTCCCCAGTGACTGGCCAATGACTAGGCGAGGGCGGCCATGATGGTGCGGGCGACGCCGTCGTGGTCGTTGTCGAACTCGGTGATGGCGTCGGCGGCGTCGCGGTCTTCGGGCTCGCCGTTGACCATGGCCATGCCGTGGCCTGCTGCCTGCAGCATGGGAATGTCGTTGATGTTGTCGCCGAACGCCCAGGCGTCGGCGAGACGCTCGCCCAAGTGCTCGCATAGCCACGTGAGGGCCGTTCCCTTGGTGGCGCCCTCGCCCATGACCTCGATATTCATGGCGTACGAACGTGTGACCTCAATGCCTCCGAGCGTGTCGAGCTCCGCCGCGATGGCGTCGCGATCGGCCGGGTCGTGCCAGTACATGGCGATGCGTTCGAGCGTCTCGACCTCGTCGATCTTGCTGTCGATATTCATGTCGATCGGTGTTCGTGTGCGCTTGAGCGAAGCCGCGATGTGGGGGTCGCCGCCGCAGAATTCGTCCAGGCGCGTGTAGAGCGAGCGGGGGAGGAAGCACTGCCCGTCCGCGAAGATATCGAAGGTCACATCGTGGCCGGCGGCAATGCGATGGATGCGGTGGGCAATGCCACGGTCGAGCGGACGGCTCAAGATGCACGTGGCGCGCGAGGCGTCGGTGGGCGTATCCTCGTCGAGCTGCCAGACGCTGGCGCCGTTGGCACAGACCGCGTAGTGCACGGCGGGATGGGCGAGAATGGGCTCAAAGATGCCCGACAGTGGACGTCCCGTGCAGGGAACAAACTCGATGCCACGATGTGCGAGCTCGTCGAGCATCGCCCAGGTGGCATCGCTCATTTGCTTATCGCTCGTCAGCAGCGTCCCATCCATATCGGAAAACACAATCATTTGATGCGGTCCTTTCTACTGGCATAAAAAGCGTGGCCGAGGGCTTGGGTCCCTGGCCACGCTCGAGTTCTATAACGGTCCGCGTCCTAGCGGTCGGCGAGCGGCTTGTACTCCAGCGGCTCGATCACCGGACGATAGGCGGGGCGGATGATACGGTGCGCGCAGAAGAGCTCTTCCATGCGGTGTGCCGACCAGCCGGCCATGCGGGCGACGGCGAATAGCGGCGTAAAGAGCGTTTCGGGCACGCCGAGCATCTTGTAGATAAAGCCTGTGTACAGGTCGATGTTGGCGCAGATGGGCTTGGTCATGCCGTGGTCGCGCATCACCTGCGGTGCCAGGCGCTCGATGCGCTCGATGAGTGCGAACTCTTCGCCCAAGTCCTTCTTGGCTGCCAGTGAGCGCGCGTAACGGCGGCACACCTCGGCACGCGGGTCGCTCAGCGTGTAGACGGCGTGGCCCATACCGTAGATGAGACCCGTGCCGTCGAAGGCCTGCTTGTCGAGAATCTTGCCCAGGTAGGCTGCAACCTCGTCCTCGTCCTCCCAGTTGGAGACATGCGCGCGGATGTCCTCGTGCATAGACACGACCTTGGCATTGGCACCGCCGTGGCGCGGGCCCTTGAGCGAGCCGATAGCCGCGGCGTAAGCGGAATACGGGTCGGTTGCCGAAGAGGACAGCACGCGGCAGGCGAAGGTGGAGTTGTTGCCGCCGCCGTGCTCGGCATGCAGCATGAGCATAACGTCGAGCAGCATCGCCTCATCGCGGGTGAATGCCATGCCGCCGCGCAGGACCTGTAGGATGGTCTCGGCGGTGGAGAGACCGGGCGTGGGGTGCGGCACGTGAACCTCGGAGCCGCGAAGCTTGGCGATCGAGGCCATGTGTGCGAAGGCGGCGATGCGCGGGAGACGTGCGAGCATGGAAATGGCGACGTCGATTTCGTGCTCGGGCGTGATCACGTCTGGTTCGGCATCGAAGGCGTAGAGCAGCAGCACGGCGCGCTGGAGCACGTTCATGATGCTCGACGACACCGTGGTCATAGGGAACTCTTTGACGTACTCGTCGCTCAGATGTCTAAAGGCGCCCAGGCGCTCGCAAAAGCCGTCGAGCTCTTCCTTGTTGGGTAGCGAACCCGTGATAAGCAGATAGGCGACTTCCTCGTAGCCGTAGCGATTCTCGGCCTGGGCATTGTTGACCAGATCCTCGATGCTGTAGCCGCGAAGCGTGAGCTTGCCCTGATCGGGCACGACCTTTCCGTCGACCTTGTTGTAGCCGTGCACATCCGAGATGCGAGTGAGGCCCGCGACCACGCCCGAGCCGTCGGCATTGCGCAGGCCGCGCTTGACATTGTGCTCAACAAACAGGCCCTCGTCATAAGGGTCGGTCGGCAGGCCGTGGTAGAGGTTTTCGCTCTCAGACGAAATCTGGCGGCTTGCTTCGTAATCCAAGACCAGACGGCTCAGGTGGTCGTCGAAGCGGTAGTAGATTTTCTTGGCGTCGTAGGCCATGTGCGCTCCTCTCCGGGCCATGTGGTGACGTTGCGCCTGGGCGCACGTTGGGCCGTCTCCACGCAGCCTGTTCGCTACAGGCGGTACATAAAGTTAAAGACGTCCTCGCGCTGGATGGACACGTTGACGCCCGAAAGCTCGCCGGCCTCGGCCAGGGCCTTCTGCAGCTCGGCAAAGTCGAGCTTGGACTCGGCGGTGTCGGCCAGCATGGTCATGGTGAAGATGTCCTCGATAATGGACTGCGTGATGTCGCGGATGTCGACGTTGGCCTCGCCCAGAACGCGGGTGACGCCGGCGACGATGCCGGGGCGGTTCTTGCCAAGGACGGTGATGACGATACGGGAGGACGAGATCTCGGCCATGGGAAACCCTTTCGCGTGATTGCGGCGCGCGCGGGGCGCTCCGCTACGGTACAGTGTTCATCATTGTACCTGTCTGGCGCAAAAAAGGCGCGCTCGCTGCGGCGTTACATGCCTGCAACATGAGCGTAAGGGGGAAGGCCGCACGGGGAAGAGCCGTCTGGCGCGTGTCCGGCTCGTGTTGGGTTGATTTCCGATCTCAGCCGAACACATTGAGCGGACAGGCCGTTCCCGCAGTCAGCCGAACGCCTCCGACGGCTGATTCCGAACTGGAAGCGGAGGGCATCCCCGCCCTTCGGTAGGGGATACCGCTCCGCGGCGCATGCCGCGGGCGGCGCCCCTATCGGACCACCGTGACCTCAGTTGGGATGGGCCCAGCACTGCCGCGTACTCGGTGAGCTAGAGCCAACTGTTCGTCTTCACGTCGCGTATGGCGATATTTCGGTCGTCCGGCTCGGTGATGCCGTAGCCGAACGCCTGGAGCGTCTCGATGGACTCCTGGATCCTCTGTTGGAACATTGGACCCGGATCGACCCTCGGCCCGAGGTGCCCGCGCCAAAGGCACGGCGTGGCGCGCAGCATGTTATGGATTTTGGAGATGGGCTCGATGTCGGCGTAGACGTTGAGCGTCGCCATGGCGTCCTTGTGGCCGAGGATCGATTGGAGCGCCTTGATATCGCCGCCTTGGCGGATCCACTGCGTTGCGAACGTGTGGCGAAGGCCGTGGAACGTGATCAGCTCATCGTTGGTGCCCATGAGGCCGTTGGTCTCCGAGAACGTCTTGAACGCCCTGCGGATATAGCTTGTCGTCGCGAAGGTCGCGCCCGGCTCCGACAGGATGTAGCAGTCCCCGATCTCGACCGCCCCGGTAAGGCCGCGCAAGCGCAGCTTTCCGCAGTCGATCTCGTGGGTCTCCTTCAGGAAGGGGAGTAGGCCGACCGGGTCGATGGGGATACCCCTGGCGTCATGGGTCTTGGTGTCCTTGATGAACGAACCCATTCCCTTCGCGTACGCCACCGAGTGTCTGATCGAGATCAGGCCCGTCTCGAAATCCACATCGCACCACCGAAGGCCGCAGACCTCGCCGATTCGCATCCCCGTGTGCAGGGCGAGTACGACCGCCCTCTAATCCTCGGCGGACCAATCGAGTCCGAACTCCTTTCGGGCATCCTCTTCGCTCATGACTTCGAGAAGGTCTCCGGGTTGGCAACGAAGGGCGAGGCATAGCTGCTCGAGTGTGTTGAAGCGAATGCCGCGAATATGCCCTTTTTTAATACGGGACAGGTTCACGGGCGTGGTTCCAATCCTTTCGGCAAGTTCGTTCGAGGAAATCTTTCGCTCGGCCATGATCTTGTCGAGGCGAACAATTACGGGCATGGCGTTTCCTTACGCAATCTCGTCGGAGTCGAGGTACAGCTCTCGGGCGTACAAGAAGAGCTGGGAAAGCATGAACAGGACGATGCCGAGAACCAGAGAGGTCCAATCGAATGATGAAGCGATCTCTTGGGCGCCGACGGCCCCCTCGCCGCCAAACATCGAAACGGAGGTTTTGAGTGAGCCGGCGTAGAGGCTGGTGGCAGCTTGAACAACGAAGAGAATGCCGAGCACCTTCAAGCATGTCGCAGACCCTTTCTTGAAGGGGTCTCCGCTCTTGATCGTCCACACGAGAACGGCGCTGAGGATGGTCGTAGCGATACCGATGACGGCAGGGACCAATGTCGAGATCGCAAGGGCTGGATACGCGGGGGAGTCTGCAATTACAGGGTTGTCGAGCACTTCGATTGCTGGCTTTAAGGAGAACGCCACTTGTGCGATGGCGGTGGCGCAAAGGGTCGCAGAGGCTATCGCACATGCGATGCGGAAGGAATGAAGCCGGGGAGTGCGATTGTCGGAACTCATAATAACCTCCGAAGAATTTAAAAAACTCAGGTTACTTTTTAACAGTTTATGTTAAATTGACTTTGCCGGCAAGTAATCACAGCATACTGCAACCGAAACCCCTCTAGATTGGAGAGGATTATGTTCAGTACTGTTAAGTCGTGTAAGCTCTTGGTTTTCCTCGGCCTCGCTCTTTGTTTGTTGCTGCCGGGAGCCCCCGCTTTTGCGGATACCCCGATGCCTCCTTCCCATGAGAGCAGCCAGTGTGCCCTCGTTGAGCCCCTCGGGTATACGGACGACGTCGTCGATACCTACTGGAGCTACAGCTGTCCTCGCGGCGTAAGCGGGCACAGCATCTCGATGTTCAACATCTCTTACAAGACGATTTCCTACCGAAATGGCTATCGCCGATCCGCGCATCATAGGGAATCCCGCCTCGCTGCAATGTGCTCCTGTGGTGTTCTTGGCACAACTGATAAATGGCAATTTGTCTATAGCACCTACTAGATGCGAGGAAGGGCCGAGCATTTTGTTCGGCCCTTCTGTTCCGACTGGATGAGGTTAAGGTTGGCGATGAATATGCTCAAAATCTCGAAGGCGATCTTTAGGTCGCTTCTCTCCTCCAGGTCGCTCTGTGTTGTCGTTGTTGCGTTGATGGTTCTTTGTGCTCTGCCCGTCTTCAGGAGCGCGGCTGGCATCGACGGACGGGTCGAATACCTCGAGTCGGGAATAACCCGTGTTGAGCAGGAATTGTCAGCATCCTATGCGGATGCGCTTGTGAATGCGGGGGAGGACGGTGTCTGTACCTCTTCATCAAGCATGCCCGCGCTTCTGTACCCTCTTGCCGCGGGACGTCTTATCTTGGCACCGCTCTCTCCCCTACTTCCGTTTCTGCAGATATCGGATGGAGAGTACACCTATTATGACGGATCGAAGGAGTACTTGCTATGGGTCGCAACGGCCGTTGCCGTCTCGTTCCTTGCCGCGCGTCTTAACAAACGTGAAAAGCTCATCATCCAGGCACCGATGGGCGAGCTGGGTAGACTTGTTGCATCGAGCGTATGGGCGAGTGTTTTTGCAATGCTTGCCGTCCTCGCCATCAATCTTCCAGGGATAATCGCCGCGCTTGTGAAGAATGGCCCGGGCTCGCCGTTCTATCCGATAGGCTACATTCAATATGCGACTCCGGTTATCAAACCGGCTTGGCTGGTGTTCGCGCAGACGGCCATCTTGCAATTCTTGGTGGCAGCGTTCATCTCGCTTGTCGTTCACCTTGCCGTGAAGATTGCCAATAACCCTACGCTTGGAATCGTGTTCGTATGTGCCCTGATGGGGGTGACGATGGTTCCCGGGTATTACGGAAGATCCATCGCTTTACGTGAGTTCGCCCTGTTGAATCCCCTTACGTATGCGAACACTGAGTTGACCGTCGGCGCCTATAGCCCGTACCCGACAACGCAGATAGTGAATCTGCCTGGACTTTGCTTCGAGCGTGGCGCGATTGCCCTCGTATGCGCAATCGGGATCGAGGTGCTGGCAATTAGCCTGCTTTGCGTTGCTGGAAAGAGCGGCTGCGCGTGCCCGATATCCCCGATTTGTCTTGAGAGAGGTTCCTTCACTGCATCGAGAACGGCAACTCGTTCGAGCGCTTGTGCCTTCGCCGTTGCATACGTAAGAACGATGGGGAAACTGCTCCTGCGTTCTCCTACCCTCGCCGTATGCGCGATTGCAATGTCGACGACGATGCTGGCCCCGGCTCTGGTCGAGATGTTTCCTGACGCTGATAACGTTTCCGCTGTTCGGTATAGGGATGGAGAGCTCCGTTCAATAGATCGGTATCTAGAGCAGAACGCTGCGAATATGGACGTCGAGGGCAAAGCGGCCCTGGAAGACATGCGGGATGCTCTTTCGGGTTTCGTGTACGCGCCTATGCCTGCGGAGGGGTTTCGAAGCCTTGCGACGTACGAGCGCGCTCGAGGTGAGCTGGGCGCGGCAGATGCGACTCTCCTGCAATCGATCGGAATCGAGCCGGAGACTCCTTCTCGTGCGGAGGCGCGCGCCCTTCTGCTTGAGTCGATCGCGAGCTTGCCGGACCCCAAGGTTTACGAGTTAAGTACGAAGATGCCCCCATTAATCCTCCTTTCGTATCTCCAGGCAGCGCTTCCCTCCTTATTTTTGCTGTTGCCCGTGGTTGTCACATCGCTCGCGTGCACCCACCTGCAGTGTCGTTCCCTTCTGGTTCTCCAGATCCCCGCAACAGCGCATGTGCGTTTTCTGACGGCTGTTGCGCTGGCTCTCCTGCTTGGCTTGGTGCTGCTTTTGGTGTCGATGGTTCCCGCTGTCGTTGTGTCCGTGATTAAGAACGGTGCGGGTGGATCGGAGTATCCCGTCGCTCTCATTCGGGCGGGAGCTTCGACAACGTCCACGGTGGGGGAGGCGGTGTTGTGCAGTATTCCGTTGCTGGTCATGGCATACGGCGTGATTTCCGTCGTCGCTGCGTTGACAGCAGCGATTAGCCGCAACTCCGTTGTCACCGGAATGGTTTGCGCGGTTCTCTTGGTGTTGGGTTCGTTGAGCGCTCATGTTGAAAGCGTGGGCATGGGCGTCGCGCTGCTGGCTCCATTCGCCTCGTTTGATCCCGCTTCCCAGGTGGGGACGATTGGGTTCCTTGGGCGAGGGACGAACGCGATGCCTTTTGGAGAGGTCGTCGGCGCATCGGGCGCTCTGCTGGTGGTCTTGGGCGCCGTATCTCCGTTGATGGTGCGCCTGAGTGTTCCAAAGATCGAAAGGGGATGATCTCGATGATTGACCTTCAAACGCTGACGATCTCTTATGGAAAGAAGGTGCTCGTAGATTCGGTGAACGCTGAGTTTGCCCCGGGTACGGTCTACGGTCTCGTCGCTCCGAACGGGCATGGAAAGACGACGTTGCTGCGTGCGATGGCAGGTTTGCCGGGTCCTCGCGTGGACGGGAGCATCGTTCTGGATGAGGTGCAGGGTACGGGTGCGAGAGAGGTCCGTTCTATGATCTTCTATGCACCTGGTGAGGGGACGCTGCTGTATCCCGGATTGCGTGCGGAAGATCACCTCAAGATGGTTTGCGATATGTGGCCGCATGCTCGCGATATCGAAGAGATAGTGGAACAAACGCAGATAGGCGAGTTCGCGAAGATGAGGATCCGCACTCTGAGCCAGGGCATGAAGCAGCAGCTTACCCTGGCGATTGCGTATGCGACGGGCGCGCGGTACCTTCTATTAGATGAGCCCATGAACGCGCTCGACCCCAGCAGGGTGGACTTGCATTCCGAGATTCTCAGGAAGCTGGCCGATTCTGGTACGTGCATCATCATGTCATCCCACATCTTGGATTCGGTCGATAGGCTGTGCGATGAGATTCTGTTTTTGAAGGATGGGAGGCTCATTAGAAGCATTCCGCAAGATGATGCTGCGCCGAAGTCTCCTGGATCCCATTTCGCAAAGCCTGCCGGACGCGCCGAGGGTGCGCTAAGCACGTATCGGCGACTCTACGAAAAGGGCGGGTAGAAATGCAAGTTAAAAATCTATGTGGCCAATGTGATACCGTTGAACCCGCGTATCGATACCGCTCAGCCATTCGCCTCGCCCCCGTCGCACGTATCTT
>NZ_QSQW01000021.1:0-12003 GCF_003437565.1 Collinsella sp. TF10-11AT | reverse complement strand
GATTGAAGGAGGGGGAGGCCTCGCGGCCTCCCCCTTTTTTGCGTTTACGGGCTTTTGTCTCACATAGTAGCTGTGTTTTATAACCCTCGTTTGTCGCATCTTCTGTGAACGGGCTACAATAATTTAGTTTGTGCGATATGGAGGTGAACATGGCTGAAGCTGGTATCGGCGTTGATATCGTCGAGATTTCCCGTATGAAATCAATTCTTGAAAAGACGCCGTCGTTTGCTCGGCGTGTGTTTACCGAAGAAGAGCGTGCGTATTGCGATGCATCATCGCGTCCCGCTGCTCACTATGCGAGCCGCTTTGCTTCGCGCGAGGCGGTGCTTAAAGCTCTCGGCACGGGTTTTAGTCAAGGCGTGGGTCGCAAGGATGTTTCGGTAACGCGTGATAAACTCGGCAAACCGAAGGCGCTGCTTTCGGGCCGTGCACTCGAGATCGCTCATGAGCTGGGTGTTGTTGAGGTCGCTCTTTCCATTACCCTTACAGGAGACTTAGCCGTTGCGAATGCCATCGCGATTACCGAAGATGCTCGGCCTAAGCCAAAAGATGAAAAGGTGAGCACTAAGAAACGCGTTGCGCAGACATTTAAAGAGGCTCGCTCTGTTTTAGATGAGCTTGAGCAGCTGCAGAATTCAGCATTGACGGAGCACCTGGGCGATGCTTCGCAAGATACGCTAGGAGCATAGATGAAACCGGTTTTGAGTACCGAAGAAGTCGTTCGTCTCGAGGATATCATCGAACGCGAAGGGACTTCGAAGGCCGAGCTTATGGAGCTAGCGGGCGAGTTTGCCGCCAACGAGGTCTTGAAGCTCAATCCCGATCGGGTTCTCGTTCTGGTCGGTTTTGGTAATAATGGCGGCGACGGTTGGGTTGCCGCCGATATCCTGAGCCATAAGGGTGTGGACGTGGATATCGTTTCTCCGGTTGAACCGGATGAGATTCCTGCTGCTCTGGCACGTCATGTTGCTCGTCGTACTGCCGGCCGCGATGTGCACGTTTGCGTCGGCCCCTCGCGTGATGAACTCGAGGTTTTGATCGATAAGGCCGATGTTGTTGTCGATGCCATTTTTGGTACCGGTTTTCACGGGAATCTGCGTGCGCCGTTCTCCATCTGGATTCCTACGGTCAATGAATGCGCCGACTGTGTCGTATCCATTGATGTCCCCTCGGGCCTGAATGCCGAGACGGGCGTTGTTGATGACGACTGCATTCGTGCCGAGCATACGGTGACGATGATTGCGCCCAAGATTGGTTTGTATAGCGCCGATGGCCCTGAGTATGCTGGCGATTTGATCTGCGGCAATCTTTACGACCGTCTTGACGAGATCATCGATGATGTCGACCACGCCGCCGAGATTGTCGAGCCCGGTGACTTAGTTGATTACTTTGCTCCACTACCTACGAATATCGATAAGTATTCCCGTGGCTCTGTGCTTATTGTCGCCGGATCTGCGCAATATCCTGGTGCTGCCATTATGGCGGCCAAGTCTGCAGCTCGCGCGGGTGCTGGTTACGTGGCAGTCGCGGCTCCTGACGCCTGCGCCAATCTTATTCGCATGGCACTTCCTTCGATTCCCGTCTTTGCTATTCCGTCTGATTCCCGCGGCTCCTTTGGCGCCGCTGCGCGCATGACGGTGTGCGAGATTGCAAAGAAGTACAGCTGCGTACTGTGCGGTCCCGGTATGACGACGTCTGCCGGCGCTATGCAGGTGGTTTCGGGCTTGCTCGAGCTTGATGTACCGCTTATTTTGGATGCCGATGCACTCAACTGCCTTGCTAAGATTGCCATTGACGGTATTGATAGTAACCCCGAGATGTATCGTCGCGAGCAGCCGTTGGTTATGACGCCGCACTATCGTGAGCTTTCGCGTCTGGTTGCCGGTGACGAGGTGAACGACCTTGGTACCGCGATTGCAGCCGCGCAGAAGGTTGTCTGGGCTGCAGGCTCCGACAATCTGGTGGTCATTGCCAAGGGGCCGACGACGGCTATCTGTGGCGTTGAGCGTGTGCTGCTGCCACTTTCGGGTCCGGCTTCTCTGGCAACTGCCGGTTCGGGTGATGTTCTCGCGGGTATTTTGGCCGGCACGCTTGCCACCATGCGCGACGAGATGGATCGTTGGGAGTTGCTGTATTCGTACGCCGTCGCACTTCACAGCTACGCCGGTTTTGCCGCGGCGACGGAGTATGGTGAGAAGAGCGTTATCGCGACCGATCTTATCGACTTGATTGGTCCTGCCATGGAGCTGGCAGCAAAGGATGCGCTCGAAGATCTGGGAATCATGGACGAAGGGTCGGATGACTAATCATGAATAAAGCCGATTTGACGCGCTGGTCCTGGGTCGAGATCGACCGCGGGGCGCTCCGTCGCAACACGAGGGCCTATAAGAACTTGTTGAATCCACGTCAGCGCCTGTGCTGCGTGGTCAAGGCCGATGCTTATGGTCATGGAGCTGTTGAGTGCGCCAAGATCATGTATTCGGCCGGTGCCGACATGTTTGCCGTGGCGACGGTTAACGAGGGCGTTGAGCTCCGACAGGGCGGGATTACGAAACCCATCCTCATCCTAAGCGAGCCGCCTATCGAGGCCATTCCGACGTTGCTCGAGTTTGATATCATGCCCTCGGTCTATACGTCTGACTTTGCTCTTGCGTATGGCGAATGTGCCGTCGCGGCGGGCAAGGTGGGCAAGTACCATCTTGCCATCGAGACGGGCATGAATCGTATCGGCGTTCACTACACACAGGTGCTCGACTTTGTCCGCGGCATCAGCTTCCATCGCGGTATTCAGTGCGACGGCGTATTTACACACTTTGCCACGGCCGATGAACCTTCGGGTTGGGACTACAAGCTGCAGTGCCAGCGTTTTACCGAGGCCGTTCAGGCCATTAAGGACGCAGGTTTTGAATGCGGTATCGTGCATTGTGCCAATACGCCATCCTCGATGCTCGATTCTTCAATGCACTTTGACATGATTCGTGCCGGCATCGGTTTGTATGGTCTGCAGCCATGTGAGCTGAGTGGTCGCGTGATGCAGCTTGATCCCGTCATGAGCGTCCACGCGCGTGTGACGCGCGTGGCGCATCCTGCGATGGGCGAGGGCGTGGGCTACGGCTTTACCTACCGCGTACCGCGCACGCGCGTTCAGATCTGCACCCTTCCGATCGGTTATGCCGATGGCCTTTCGCGTACGCTTTCCAATCGTATGGACGTGCTGTATCGCGGCGAGCGTGTGCGTCAGGTGGGCAATATCTGCATGGACCAGTTTATGGTCGCCATTCAGTCCAACCCGGCGCATGAGATTCCCGAGGCCGAGTATGGTGACGAGATGATCATTGTCGGCCGCGATGGAGATGCCGAGATTACCATGGACGAGATGGCGCGCCTACGCGGCACGATTAACTACGAGGTCGCTTGCGGCTTTGGTATGCGTCTCGACAAGGTCTACGTGTAGGAGTCGCTATGGGCGTCATGCACATCCCCGGCCATAGCCATCAGGCGCCGCGTGAGGTCGCACTCGAGGAGATCGAGGCCGTTCTGGACGATTGTCACCTTTGCCAGCTTTACCAGTCGCGCCATAACATCGTGTTTGGCGTGGGAAACCCCCACGCTCGCGTGATGTTTATTGGCGAGGCGCCGGGCCGCAATGAGGATTTGCAGGGCGAGCCCTTTGTGGGGGCGGCAGGCGAGGACCTCAACGGCATTTTGTCGCTGGCGGGGCTCAAACGCGAAGACGTCTACATTGCCAACGTGCTTAAGTGCCGCCCGCCGGGAAACCGCAATCCGCGTCCCGAGGAAGTGCTGGCTTGCTCACCGTTTTTGCGCGAGCAGATTCGAAGCATCTGGCCCGATATCATCGTGACGCTCGGCAACCCCGCAACGCACTTTGTGCTCAAGACCGAGATCGGCATTACCAAGCTGCGCGGCAGGTTCCATCAGATGGGGCACTTTGTGGTGATGCCCACTTTCCATCCGGCAGCAGCGCTACGCAATCCAGCGTGGCAGGAGCTGCTGGAGGAAGACTTTAAGATGCTGGGCGACTATCTGGGGCGACATCCCGCACCAGAGGACGCCTCGGAATAATAAGGAGCATGTATGTCCCTGGAGCGCCTGGGGGTAGGCACTTACAAAACGACTTGCGCTGCCGATACAGAGTACTTTGGCGAGCTAATTGCACCGTGCCTTGAGGACGGCGATGTGCTCATCCTGACCGGTGGCCTGGGAGTGGGCAAAACTCACTTTACCAAGGGCGTCTCGCGCGGGTTGGGCGATGGGCATATGGTTACGAGCCCTACGTTTGCGCTCATGGCCGTTCACGATCAAGGTCGTATTCCGCTGTTTCACTTTGATCTATACCGCCTGGAGCATGCCTACGAGCTCGAGGATACGGGCATTTTCGATGTGCTGGGCTATGAGGGTGCTTGCCTGCTGGAATGGGGCGAACAATTCCAGGACGAGCTGACGGATGAGTATCTTTCGGTGACGCTCAAGCGTGATGAGGGCGACAGCGATGTGCGAACGATAACGCTTGAGGCGCACGGTGACCGCGCAATGGAGCTTTCCCATTTGATTGATAAGGCTGTACAAGATGAGCTTGCATAACGACAACGCGCTGGTGGTGGCGCTCGATACCTCGACCGACATGCTTGCCTGCGCGGCAAGCTGGATTGATGGGCAGACGGGCGAGACGAAGCTCGTGAGTGGCGACCACATGTGTCGCCGTCACGCCAACGTTGAGCTCGTGAATACCGTTGATGGTGTGCTGGCTCAAGCCGGTCTGGATCGCAGCGATGTTGGTTGCTATGTGGTCGGCCGCGGCCCGGGGTCCTTTACGGGTGTGCGCATCGGCATCTCCACTGCCAAGGGCCTCGCGCGTGGTGCCAATGTTCCGCTGCTGGGCGTGTCGACGCTCGACGCTTGCGCTTGGACGGCGTGGAAGGCTGGCGTGCGCGGCAAGCTTGGTATCTTGGCCGATGCTATGCGCGGTGAGGTATATCCGGCGCTGTATATGCTGGTCGATGAGGGTCCCGAGCGTCAATTTGAGCGCGAACACGTGGTCAAGGCCGCCGTGGCGCTCGATGAGTGGCGCCAAGCAGCGGACTGGGGCCAGGTTCAGCTGACCGGTGACGGTCTCGTGCGCTATGGCAAGCTGCTGGGTGAGGACGAGGCCGCCCGCTGCGTGGAGCGCGACCTGTGGTGGCCTTCGGGCGAGGGCTTGCTGCTCGCGCACGCTGCGGGTGACGGCGATCCGGCCCGCGTCCTGCCGATTTACACGCGCCTTTCGGATGCCGAGGAAAACGAGCGCAAGCGTCTTGGTCTTGCCGAGAGTGCGCACAGCGAAATTACGGGCGTTGCCGATGAGCTCGCCGGTCGTCATCTGCAGTTCCGTCCCATGGGCGCGGCGGATGCCGAGGGCGCGAGCGCGCTAGAGGCTGCCTGCTTTGAAGGTGCCGGACACAAGGCATGGACGCCGGGCATGTTCCTGTCCGAACTGGGCGAGGACGTCGCTGCGCCGCGTAGTTGGTGGGTGGCACACGACGACGGCAAGCTGCTGGGCCTTGCCGGCGGTATGGTCGTGGACGGTGATGTGCAGATTCTGGATGTCGCCGTCGACCCGGCACATCGCCGTGAGGGCATTGCCCGCAAGCTGCTGTCGCATGTGAGCTATGATGCCCAGATGCTCGGCTGCACCACGGCTTCGCTCGAGGTCGAGGACGGCAACGAGGGAGCGATCGCGCTTTATAACGCTCTGGGCTTTACCGAGGCAGGACGGCGCCGCGGCTACTATGGTGCCGGCAAGGATGCCATCGTCATGACGGCTCCGCTGCCCCTGGTGCTTCCGGTCGACAATGCTTCGCCCGAGCCGACGGCGGCAGAGCAGCGCGTATGGCCGCTGCCTGCGCCTGGGCGCTCTGCCGAGGAACGTGTCGAGATTGAGCGTCGCCGCCTAGTGCTCGCTATCGAGAGCTCCTGCGACGAGACGGCGGTGGCGATTATCGATGCGGATGGCAATATGCTGGCCAACCAGGTGTCGACGCAGATTGATTTTCATGCACGCTTTGGCGGCGTGGTGCCCGAGATCGCCTCGCGCAAGCACGTCGAGGTGATTGTGAGTGTCGTGGATGCGGCACTCGAGGACGCCGCAGCGTCGCTGGGCCTTACGGGCGGAGCCATTACACCAAGTGAGCTTGCCGCCGTGGGCGTGACACAGGGTCCGGGCCTGGTGGGCGCCCTGGTGGTGGGCGTCGCCTTTGCCAAGGGCTTTGCGTATGCTGCCGGCAAGCCGCTCGTGTGCGTCAATCATCTGGAGGGCCACCTGTTTGCCAACCTGTTGGCGCAGCCCGACCTCAAGCCCCCGTTTATCTTTACGCTTGTCTCGGGCGGGCACACCATGCTCGTGCACGTGAAGGCATGGGGCGACTACGAGGTACTTGGTGAGACACTCGACGATGCTGTGGGCGAGGCCTTCGACAAGGTAGCCAAGGCGTTGGGTCTGGGCTATCCCGGTGGCCCCATCATCTCCAAGCTGGCCGAGACGGGCAATCCCCGCGCGATCGATTTTCCTCGCGCGCTTAACAGCAGGGGGGACTATCGCTTCTCGCTTTCGGGCCTCAAGACGGCGGTGACGCTCTACATCGAGCAGGAGACCAAGGCCGGGCGCACGATTCACCTGCCCGATCTGGCGGCTTCGTTTGAGGCAGCCGTCTTTGACGTTCAGTACAAGAAGGCCAAGAACGCGCTGCATGCCACCGGATGCAAGGAATACTGCATCGGCGGCGGCGTCTCGGCTAATCCGCATCTGCGCGAGATGATGATCAAGAAGCTTGGGCGTCAGGGGATCCGCGTAACGGTGCCACCGCTTTCGGCGTGCACCGATAACGCAGCCATGATCGCAGAGGTTGCCCGCCGTAAATTCGACCGAGGAGAAATCTCGCCGTTCGACGTCGACGCCGATCCAAACATGACGCTGTAGCTGGTACGGCGCGGTCCCCGGACGGAGGGGCCGGATATAAGGTTTCCTGCTCTACAGTCCTGCGCAAGACGAAGGCCACATTAAGTGGCCTTCTTTGCGTGCGGAACTCGCGATAAACCTTATATCCGGCCCCTCCGTCCGGGGACCTTTCTGTATCGATATAGCTTCTGAGCTGGTTTGGCGTCGACAACGTCCGGCAAGGTTAGCCAGCTGCGTCGAATTTCCGGCGTGCTTTAGCTGAAAGAAAAAGATGGTGTGCGGAGCTTTGCTCCGCATTTGGGATGGGAGCTCCCGCGGCTCCCGAGGGGGCATCTCTCATGCAAAAACTTTTGTTGGGTAAAGTCCGAGGTCAGTGGCGTTTTATAACGAGAAATTCAAAAAAGTTGAAAATCCATTACAAATTTGCGTTGACTTTAGGTAACTAAAGTTTCATACTCCTTTTCAACCACTGGGGGATGTGAACACGCACGGATCGTTCGCATCATGATTGAAGAGGATTTCTTAGACATGTTCACGCATCAGCTAAACATTATCAGCGTAGTAATTATCTGATGCGGGTTAGCACATACAGCTAGCCCGTACGATAACGGGCGGCTGATGAAGATGAGGGCCGTCGAGCGCAACCGACGGCCCTCATTTTTTTTATGTCTAGGAAGTTCTTTTTAGAGGAGGAAATGTAATGAACGGAGTTTTGCTCATGGTTGTGGCCGCGGCGGTGCTCGCCTGCGGCTATCTGGGCTACGGCCGCTGGCTGGCCAACAAGTGGGGCGTTGACAAAGAGGCCCTCACGCCGGCCAAGCGCATGAAGGACGGCAAGAGCTTCTCGCCCGTCTCCGCCTTTACCGCGTTCTCGCATCAGTTCAGCTCGATCTGCGGTGCTGGCCCTGTCACGGGTACGATCGTCGCCATGGCCTTTGGCTGGCTGCCCGTCGTGCTCTGGGTCCTCGTCGGCGGCATCTTCTTTGGCGCCGTCCACGACTTTGGCGCCCTGTATGCTTCGATGAAGAACAACGGCAAGTCGCTCGCTCAGCTCATCGAGAAGTACATCGGCAAGACTGGCCGTCGTCTGTTCCTGCTGTTCTGCTGGCTGTTCTGCATCATCGTCATCGCCGCTTTCACCGACATGGTTTGCAAGACGTTCATGTTCACTCCGGTCGTTGACGCTTCTGGCGCTGCTACCGGTGCCGTCGACTTCACCAAGTCCTATGCCGCCGGCTGCGCTGGTACCATCTCCATCCTGTTCACCTTCGTCGCTATCGCCTTTGGTTGGGCCCAGAAGAAGTTCAACCTCACCGGCGCTGCCGAGTTCGTCACCGGCGTGGTCCTCATGGTTCTCATGTTCGCCGTCGGTATGCAGTTCCCGGTCTACCTGGATAAGTTCCAGTGGTTCGCCGTCGTCATGGTCTACCTGGTCTTCGCTGGCGCTATGCCCATCCAGATGCTCAAGACCCCGCGTGACTACCTCACTTCCATCATGATGATCGTCATGATCGTCTGCGCTGTCCTCGGCATCGTTGTCCTGGGTGTTAACGGCCAGGCTACGATGACCGCTCCGGTCTTCACCGGCTTCTCTGGTGCCTCCGGCATGATGTTCCCGGTCCTGTTCGTCTCTGTCGCTTGCGGCGCTCTCTCCGGTTTCCACAGCCTCGTTTCTTCCGGTACCTCTTCTAAGCAGGTCGAGAAGGAGCAGGACGCCGTCAAGGTCGGTTACGGCGCCATGATCGTCGAGTCCTTCGTCGGCATCCTTGCCATCATCGTCGCCGGCATCATGTTCTCCGACATGAACACCGCCGGTACGGGCGCCCTCAACGCCGGTGTCGCTTCCACCCCGTTCCAGATCTTCGCCGCTGGCATCTCCCGCGGTATGCAGGCCTTCGGTGTTGACGGTACGCTCGCTACCGTCTTCATGACCATGAACGTTTCCGCTCTGGCCCTGACCTCGCTCGACGCCGTCGCCCGCATCGCCCGCACCTCGTTCTCCGAGTTCTTTGCCCAGACCAACGACGCCCTGGCCATCGAGTCCAAGGCCGGCTACATGAAGGTTCTCGGCAACCCCTGGTTCGCCACGGTCGTCACCCTGCTTCCCGGTCTCGTCCTTGCCTTTGGTGGCTATGCCAACATCTGGCCGCTCTTTGGTGCTTCCAACCAGCTGCTCGGCGGTATGACCATGATCACCCTCGCCGTGTTCTGCAAGTGCACCGGCCGCAAGGGCTGGATGCTCTACGTGCCCGTCGCCTTCCTGCTCTGCTGCACCTTCACCTCGCTGGTCCAGAGCGCCATGGGCTGCATGACCGCCGTCCAGGCCTACGGTTTCTTCGGCACCATCCCGGCTACCGCCACCACGGCCGCCGTTTCCGTCGCCGCCACCAAGGGCCTGCAGCTCGTTTTCGCCGTCCTGCTGATGGTCCTGGGCCTCATCGTCGCCGTCAACTGCCTCAAGGAGTTCTTCGGCAAGGAGGCCGGCTCCATGCCTGATGAGGAGCCCGAGTGGTCCGAGATGGGCAAGGCCGAGTACGGTCGCGCCGCTGCCGCTGAAGCTCCTGCCGACGCAGAGGCCGCCAAGGCCTAGTCGGTCGGACGGGTTGAATCTCCCATCTATTTGACTCGGAAAGACCGGGTCCGCAATCAAGCGGACCCGGTCTTTTTTCTTGTGAGAACAGGTGGTGCAAGGGCGTTCTCGCAGATGTTTTGCGTGGATAGGCTCGTGCGTTGTACCATATGGACGTATATGTGTGCATATGAAAGGGGCCCCGTGGCCAAGACGGTATATTCCGATAATCAAAACAATGTCGATGCTCTGGCTGAGCGTCTGAGCAGCCAGACATCGCTTTCTGCCGAGCGCGCCAAGCTGGTTGCCTACGACCTGCTCTGCCGCAAGGCGCTCAAGATTAAGTCGAGCGCGCTGGCGCAGATTTTCCGCTCCGTCGATAAGGAATGCGACACCAAGGCGATGCGCGATGAGCTTATCGCGGCAAATATCGTGACCAAGATCGAGGGCAGCGGCATTAACGGGCGCCCGGCGTTCTATACCATCAATGTCGAGATCCGCGATGCCCAGGAGCAGCCTGCCGAGTCCGTCGAAGATTTTGTCGTCGAGGATTCCGCTGACGTGCCTGCTGTGGAAGAAGCTGCTCCGCGTGAGCATGTCGATACCGATGAGTTGCTCGATGAGAACGTCGTGCGTGCCTTTACGGCCAAGGCGGGACGCGGCGGTTTTGGCGGGGGTGGCAAGCGCGATGCGCAGCGCCGCGCCCAGCAGGAGCGCTTCCGTCGTGCCGTTGCTCAAAAGGGTGAGACGGATGCCGAGGCTGTTGAGAACGAGGTTGCTGCCGAGTCGCAGAGGCCCGCGAAGGAGCAAAAGCCCGTGGAGGCCCAGGAGCCCCAGCGTCGCCGTGGTGCCCACTTTAAGGCTGCGCAGCAGGATGTCGCGCATGAGGTTGAAGAGCCTTCCGAGGCCGCAGACGATGTTGAGGAGTCTGCCAAGAAGGCCCCGGGCTCATGTCGTCCCGGACGTGGTTTTGCGAGGCGCGCGTATCCCGTAAGGCGTCAGGAGAAGGGCGAGCCGGCTCCGACCGCTCAGGCCGAGAAGGCCGAACAAACCGAGAAAACCGTTGAGCCGGCGGCTCGCGAGCAGAAGCCTGTTGAGCCGCAGCTTGAGGTTGCTGCCGAGGCCAAGGGCGAGCAGCCTACTGATGGGCAGACGGAGCAGGGCGCGTCGAGCAGGCCTCGCCGCCGTCGCCATCGCGGGGGTCGCAGTTCCCATGCCGAGACTGCAGCCGAGAAGACCACGCCGCAGGACGAGGATGCGAAGGCCGAGGTTTCTTCGGGGCAGCCTAAGCGCCAGCCGGCGAAGGAGAGCAAGTCCGATCGTCCGCAGAAGCAGGCGTCTATGCCGAAGCGCGAGCGCAATTCCCAAGGCGATTCTAAGCGCAGGTCTCAGAAGAAGCCGGAGTCTGCCGCAGCAGATGCTGCTGCCCAGCAGCCCGAGTCGGCCGTCCACGGCGAGGTATCGGCGTTTGCCCTTGCCCGCGTTTTAGGCAGGCAGCTGCTCAAAGTTGTCCCTACGCCTACGGCGCTCTCTAAGATCAAGGAGCAGCAGACACAGATCGTAAAGGTCGAGAGCAAGGACGGCAAAAAGGCTCCGCAGCGCACTCAGCACAACGAGATGTCCAACCGCAAGATTGCCGAGGAAATCGCAATCATCCAGGCTTGGATCGAGCAAAACCGAGGTGCCGATACGCCGGTTGCCTCGCGCCGCCAGCGTGCCTACCAGATTTTTAACGACGAGAAGGCTTTTGACGGCAAGCACGGCGAGCGTCTAATTCGGCGTATGACCGAAAAGGGCATCAGCATGCAGGCGATTAAGGTCGCCCCCAACCGCCCCGTGCACTTTACGGGTTTCTTTACGCTGGGCGCCGATAAGCCGTTCATTATGGTCGAGAACCTGGACACCTATGACGAGATCGTCAAGCTCCTGCGCGGCCGCAAGCACGCTAAGCTCTTTGGCATCAAGGTGGGCGGCGTGATTTTTGGCGGCGGATGCAAGGCGAGCGTCTCGCATGCCCTGGACGATTATCTGGCTGAGATCGGCTATCGCTTTAACTACGTCTACTACGTGGGCGATATCGACCGCGAGGGCGCGCGCATCGTCGAGCAGGCTCGCAATGCCAATGTGGTTGAGATTCGCCTGCATGCCGGCATGTACCGCGCCATGCTCGCCGAGCATAAGCGTCGCGTGAAGGCCGGCGGCGAGTGCGAGCCCGCGGCTGCCAACCAGGGCGTGCCGCAGAACTTGGCGGCGACGATCAAGGATCTGCCCATGGTCACGCGCGTGCAGTTCCGCAATGTGCTGCGCGAGGGCGGGCGCATTCCGCAGGAGATTCTGATGACCGCCGACTATCGGGATGGCGACTCGGGAAGCTTCGACCGCATGCTGAACAACTAAATTCCGCCGGCCCCGGGAGAGCGGGGACACCGGCTTAGGTTTCCTGCTCTACAGTCCTGCTCACGACGGAGGCCACATTAAGTGG
>NZ_QSQW01000020.1:0-20518 GCF_003437565.1 Collinsella sp. TF10-11AT | reverse complement strand
CATCAAATATGAGTACTGATACTCTTTTAGTAGCAGTAATTTTGACCACATTTAAGGTGATTTGACGTGTCGATCGAGCAGATAAGCTGCCGTATCTCCTCAAGTGTTCATTAAAGGAAGACCTTGATGCGAATAAATCTCATTAAGATCTTCTTTTATTAACGAAAATAATGTAGCTACAACGGTGACAGTACTCATATTTGCCGTTTTTTGGCCACAGTCCTTCGGAGGGTCCTCGAAAATAGTCCCGAGCCGGCACTTGGGGACGTTCCTATAATGCCGGCACTTAGGAGCGTCCCCAAGTGCCGACACCGCGTCTGCCTGCGGCGGCCGCGCCCCGCTGCATCGCTCCGCACCCTTGCGGGTTCGAATCCCTCCGCTTGGCGGCGTTGGCTCGATTTGCTTGACGTGAGGGGCTCTTGGCTGGTGTGGGACGGAGGGATTCCGCGTCCGCCTGGTCGGCGGCCGCGCCCCGCTGCGTCGCTTCGCTCCTTGCGTGCTGCGCTGGAAAACGCTTCGCGTTTCCTCAGCTCCGCACCCTTGCGGGTTCGAATTCCTCCGCTTGCCCACAAGAAAGCGCCCTGGGCCGTTATGGGCTTAGGGCGCTCAGTTTTAATGGCTGGGACGGAGGGATTCGAACCCCCAACAGCCGGCACCAAAAACCGGAGTTCTACCGTTGAACTACGTCCCAATGTGTGGTGTTGCCCAAAAGCAACTCGTCTAGTTTACCTAATCTGCGAGGGCATCGCAAACGCCGTCGAGTAGGCGTACGGCGAGGGTCTGCGCGTCGCTGGCCGTAAAGGTGCCGTTGTAACGCGTCATGCCGGTGAGCTCGATGCGAATTCGTGCCGGCTTTTGCTGTGCGGCGACATTGGCGGTACGGATGCGCTGGGCCAGGTTGTGGCACTCGGCGAGGGCGATCGTGGCGCGCGGGGCGGCGTCTGCAGGCAACTCGTCGCTTGCGATCTCGAGCACCAGGTCGACATCGGTCGGAACCTCGGAATCGCAAAGCATCATGCCGCTGCTGTCGGTCGTCGCCGTGGCGATGTTCCACATGCGCGATGCTACGCTGCGCGCGATAGGGTCCTCGCCGATGACGGCAATCTGGAAACGCTCGAGCACGTTGGCGGCGCGCGCAAAACCGATGCGAGACTCGGCTTCGGTGACCGAGGGCTTGCCCTCCCACACATGGTGCAGGCGGTTGATGTAGGCGTAGGTGTCCTGGAAGGCCATGCCGTCGGCAAACAGGCCGACATTTTCCTGGAACTGCTGCAGGGCGGCCTCGGTATGCGGACCAAAGTAGCCGTCGTCTTCGCCACAGGCAAAGCCCAAAACGTTGAGAGCGCGCTGCAGGGCCTTGACGTCGGCGCCGTGAAAATTGGGCATGCGAAGGTAGAGCGTGCGGTCGCCCAGCTTATACGAGGCGTCGACCAGGGCGCTCCAACAGGGGATATCGACGGCATGACCGGCAGCAAGGCCGCTGTCGAGCCTGAAGGTGCTGACGGCCTGCTCGGTGGTGGTGTCAAAGCGCTTGTCGGCGACCTCGTCGGCATCGATGGTGTAACCGAGCTGCAGAAGGCGGGACTGAACATCCTCGACGGCTGCTCCCTGCATGCCCGTGGTAATAGGTTCCATGAACGAACCCCTTTCGGCGTACGATTCGTACTATTTTGAGCGCGTGTCGGATAGACAACGCGAGACAATGCATAAACATGCACTCAACAGTGTAGCAACTTGTACCCAAACGCGCTGCCCACAGGTTTTGTGACCCCCGCTAGTTGAGGCGCTCCACAAAGAAATCTGCCATGGAGAGGAACAGTTCGCGTGCGTGCGGGTCAAGCTCAACGTTCTCGATGGCAGCCTTGGCTTTTGCGGTCAGGTCCAGTGCGTAGGCGTGAGCATATTCGATGGAGCCGGTCTGCTGGAAGATCTCCACGGCGCGCGCGAGCTGCGCGGGGTCCTCGGTGCCCGAGGAAAGGATTGCCTCGACCTCGTCGTGATGGCGCTCATCAGACAGGGCGTGCACGGCAACGAGCGTGCGTTTGCCCTCGGTGATGTCGGTGCGGAAGTCCTTGTTGGCGGCCTCTTTGGTGCCGACCAAGTTGAGCAGGTCGTCCTGAATCTGAAAGGCAAGGCCGGTGTGCAGGCCAAAGGCGCGTAGCGCCTCGACCTGCTCTTCGCTGCCGCCGCCGATAATGGCTCCGGCGGCAAGCGGCGTGGCTCCGCTGTAATACGCGGTCTTGTGCGTCGCCATGTCCAGGTAGTCATCAACCGAGATATCAAAGCGCTCGTCACGGACCCAACCCAGGTCAAGCGCTTGACCCTCGATGGTGCGGACGATCATCTCGGTAAGCTCGTGGAGCACACGCAGCTTCACGTCGGACTCGAGCGTGGGATCGTCGAGAACCGTCTTGGTGACCATGGTGAGCGCCAGGTCGCCACAATTGATGGCAAGGCCCGTGCCCTCGGTAAGGTGCATGCAGGGCTTGCCTCGACGAAGCTGTCCGTTGTCGGCGATGTCGTCGTGGATCAGCGCGCCCGACTGGAAGTGCTCGATGGCTGCCGCAGCGCTGCGGGCGCTCTCAAAGCTGCCGCCCACTGCGGTTGCGGCGAGCATACAGATAAGCGGGCGGTGGCGCTTGCCGGCGTTGGCCGTAAAAGCCGAGAGCGGCGCGTACAGGTAGCGCTCGATATCGGCAGAGGTCGCCTGTCCGTCAAAGAACGTGGCCAGATAGTCGTTAATCTGGTCAAAGTGCTGGGCTAAAAAGCTGGTAAACGGACTGGACACGGGTTCTCGCATTCTTTCTTAGGTTACATCGTTGCGGTGTGCAGATACCATATTGCCACATTGGAGTTGCCGGCGCGTCTGTTTTGGCGATTTGGAGAAACGGGACGCGTGCGCGTGCCGGCTGCTTATATAAGCCTAAAGTGCTCGAGCGCCTTGACGACGCCATCTTTGTCGACCGAGTCGGTGATGTAGTCGGCGCGCTTTTTGAGATAGTCTGGCGCATTGCCCATGGCGATACCGACATCGACGGCGTTCATCAGCGAGACGTCATTGCTGGCGTCGCCGATGCCGTATACAGTTCCATGGTGGGGATCGAGGGCGTCGAGTACAGACTGGATGCCCCCGCGCTTCGTGCATTCGCGGGGCGAGATTTCGGTTACCTCGAGTTCGAGCTCGTTAAAGCACAACAACGGCTCAAGTGCCTTATCTTGAGCGATGTGGTTGGCGAGCGATGTAGACATCAAGATTTTGTAGACACTGTAATGTTGCAGCTGGGTGACTGCGTCGCCCAGGGTGCGCGCGTATCCGGGGGCATCGGGGGCATCGGCACTCATGCGCACGACGCCGTTGAGGCCCTCAAAGCGGATGACCTCGCCCGATTGCTCAAGGTAGGGGGCAAGACGCTGCAGCATACCGGGCGTCATCGACAGATCGCGAATTGCGTGTCCGTTGATCTCGGCGTAACCGCCCGCAAGACAGACGATGCCGGTCCAGGGCAGCTCAAGAAGTTTGGGGTGGATGCAGCTGAGGGTACGTCCCGTGCAGATAAAGGCCATGTTGCCGTTGGCGACAAACTCGCGGATTGCCTGCGAAACCGCCTCGTTGGGATAGGGGGAGAGGTCCCGCTCGTCTTCGGGAAGGTCTTGGGCGAGCCTGGGGTCTTGCCAGGCGAGCGTTCCGTCGATATCGAAGAAGCAAATATCGCCGCGCTTATAGGCTGCGCTGGCGGCAGGGGAGGCCGAGGTGGTGGGCGCAAATCCCGGCTCGAGGCCCATGATCTGGTCAAAATGCTCTTTAACGCGGGGAACGGAGATGCCGATGATCACCTGGGCGGTCTTGCCCGTAATGATGAGGCCCTTGGCGCCCGCCGCGACAAACGACGCGTTATCTGCAACGATGGAAGGGTCTGCGACCTCGACGCGCAGGCGCGTGGCGCAGTTGGTTGCGCCCACGATATTGCCAACGCCACCTAAAAGCTGAATTACCCGCTCAGCGAGGACGTGATCTTGATCGAATCGACTATTGACCTCGTCATTGGGAGATTGCTCTTTGGCAAAGCCGCTTTCCGTTAAACGATCGATTGCCGCGCGATTGGCGACATGATCCTCCCGGCCCGGCGTCTTAAGGTCATAGACCAAGATGAGTGCTCGAAAACTAACAAAAAAGATGAGGCTAAAGGCAAGGCCGATACCGAGCGCCAAAAGATAGGCACCGGCATGTGTGCGCATGAGCGGAATAAAGTTAAAGGCTGCCATCTCCATGAGGCCGCCCGAGAAGATGCCGACGATGCCAAAGAGATTCATGGTTGTGGCAAGGCAAGACGATAAGACGGCGTAGAGCAAAAAGAGCCCGGGGTGGGTGAACATAAAGAGAAACTCGAGTGGCTCGGTAACGCCGCAAACCACCGAGGCGATGATGGCGGGAGCAAGGATGACCCTGAGGCCGGCGCGGCGCTCGGGTTTTGCGGTGGAGTAGAACGCAGCTGCGATGGCAGGAAGGCCAAAGACTTTGACCCAGCCGGTGGCGGTAAAACCGGCCCACGGCGCAAGCTCATTAAGGGGGCGCGTGCTATGGGAGAGGATGGGGAGCAAACTGCTCCACGTGGCGTAGATGCCGTCGTTAATGACCAGGTTGTCGTAGTAGATCGGCATGTAGAGCAGGTGGTGCAGGCCAAAGGGCTCGAGTGCTCGTTCTAAAAAGACAAAGATGCCCACGCCAAAGGGACCGACGCCTGCAAGCGCGTGACGCAGCGTATCGGTTACATCGTATACGTAGGGCACGATGGCGGCCGAGATGGCGGCAAGGGCAAACACGGCAAAAAAGCTGATGAGGTAGACCAGCGAGGAGCCCGAGAAGGTGCCGAGCCAATCGGGAATCTTGGCATCGTAGAAGCGGTCATGGATGGTGACGACGGTTGCCGATACCGCCAGCGGGCCGATAATGCCGGTGTCGAGCGTCTTGATGCCGTCGATGACGGTGATACCGCTGGCGGTGGTCAAAGATGACGGGTACTCAAGTCCAAGGTTGTCTCCGCTCAGCTTAATGATCTCGCTCAAAAAGAAGCAGTAGGCAAAATAGGCGACGAGAGCCTCGAGGCAGCAACGAGCCGGTTGTTTTTGGGCAAGACCGATGGGCAGCGCTACGGCAAAAAGGAGCGGGAGGCGTTTAAAGACCGTCCACGAGCCGCGCTGGATGATGGTCCAAAAAACGTACCAAGGGGTTCCGTATACGGCGAGATCGCCGACGATGTCCGCAGTCGTTGCGAGAGCGGAGACGCCGACCATGAGGCCTGATATAGAAAACAGCATGGCGGGCGCGAACATTGCCCCGCCAAAGCGTTGGATTTTTTGCAGCATGTTCTGCCTTCCGAATATCGAGGCGCGTTGCGCGTGGGGAAACGTTTAAACAATGGATTCATTGTAGAGGACCAGACGATTGTCGTACCGGCAGTTTTGAGCGAAACCGATTTGGGCATGACAGAAACCGTCAACGGTTAAATCCTGTCGCTTTACCGATATTCGGTTTAAACAACTTTAAGAAATGCTATCGTGCCTAGCCGGAAATGAATAATGTAGAGGTGAAACAATGCCAAAAGCGATATACGAAGGAATCTACCGAGAAATACGCTCGCGCATCATTAATGGGACCTATGCGTTTCAGGAGATGCTGCCAACCGAAGCCGAGCTGACCGCGGAGTTCGGATGCACTCGCAATACCGTCCGTCGCGCCTTGGGTATGCTGGCCGACGGGATGTTTGTGCAGCCCATACACGGCAAGGGCGTGCGCGTCATTTGGCTTAAAGGCGAAACCGATATGCTGGGCGCGCTCGAGGAAGTCGAGTCGTTTGGCGAGTTTGCAAAGCGCAACAATGCCGTTGCATCGACGGACGTTAAGTCTTTTGAGCATTTGATTTGCACCGAGCAGCTCTCTCGTCGTCTGGGCTTTAAGGTGGGCGAGGAGTTGATTCGCGTGGTGCGTGTCCGAAGCCTTAACGGCAATGCGCGCCAAGTAGACCATGGTTACTTTTTGGAGTCAATCGCCAAGGGCCTGACGCCCGAGATCGCCGCAAAGTCAATTTACGACTATCTGGAGCACAAACGAGGCGTCAAGGTGATGGCGAGTCGCCGTACAGTGAGCGTCGAGCTTGCCAACGATGAGGACTGCAGCTATCTTGACCTCGGAAAATACAACTGCGTTGCCGTCATGGAGAGCCAGTCGTACACCTCGGACGGCATCTTGTTCGAGGTCACGCATGCCCGCACGCATCCCGAGATCTTCCACTACCGCGTCAACTCCAAGCGATAGCCGGCTAGCTCGCAGCCTGACGAAACCCATGCCCTCAAAGCGAAAGCGCCCGGTCAAACCGACGATGCATCGGCTTGACCGGGCGTTTTCTCTGCATTCGATAACAAATAATTGTTTATACAAAACTTGTCAAGTATCAAGTTGAAATTACCGTTCACCGAAGTTTTCCTACCGCTCTAGTAATACTTGTTCAAACAACTAGCCAAATAGCGTATTGTACAAATCAGCAAAAGGGGCAAAGTCCCCGAGCCAATCTCCGAAGGCGGCGGCAAAGGGTGCCGCCACGGTGTGAAAGGGTGGATTGTAATGAAGAACGAAATGAGCAGAAGGCAGTTCCTGGGCTTTGCTGGTTCCGCGGCTGCGGTTCTTGGTCTGGGTCTCGTGGGTTGCGGCGGTTCTGCCGGCTCCGGCTCCTCTGCTTCTGGTGACGCTGCCGAGGTCTACTTCCTCCAATTCAAGCCCGAGGTCGACAAGGAGTGGAAGGAGATCGCCAAGGCCTATAAGAAGGAGAAGGGCGTCGAGGTCAAGATCGTGACCGCTGCCTCCAACACCTACGAGGAGAAGCTCAAGTCCGAGATGTCCAAGAGCTCCGCTCCGACCCTGTTCCAGGTCAACGGCCCCACCGGCCTTAAGAACTGGAAGGATTACTGCGCCGACCTGTCCGATACCAAGCTCCGCGGTGAGCTCATTGACGACTCCCTGGCTCTGCAGTCCGATGGCAAGGATCTGGGTATCGACTGGGTCCAGGAGAGCTACGGCATCATCTACAACAAGCAGCTGCTCGAGAAGGCTGGCTACAAGGCCGAGGACATCAACTCCTTCGACAAGCTGAAGGCTTGTGCCGACGACATCCAGGCCCGCAAGGACGAGCTTGGCATTGAGGGTGCCTTCACTTCTGCTGGCATGGATGACTCCTCCAGCTGGCGCTACACCACCCACCTCGCCAACCTCCCGCTCTACTACGAGTTCGAGAAGGAGCACAACCAGGAGGACGACGAGATCAAGGGCGAGTATCTCGACAACTTCAAGCAGATTTTCGACCTGTACATCACCGACTCCACCTGCGATCCTTCGCAGCTTGCCTCCAAGACCGGCGACGACGCCACCAACGAGTTCGCAACCGGCAAGGCCGTCTTCTATCAGAACGGCTCCTGGGCCTACGCTGACCTCACCAAGGCCGGCATGACCGACGATCAGATTGGCATGATGCCCATCTACATTGGTGTCGACGGCGAGGAGAACCAGGGCCTGTGCTCCGGCGGCGAGAACTACTGGTGCGTCAGCTCCCAGGCTTCCGAGGATGCCCAGAAGGCCACCGAGGACTTCATGTATTGGTGCGTCACTTCTGACACCGCCACCAGCATCATCGCTGACAAGATGGGTCTGACTGCCCCGTTCAAGAGCGCCAAGGAAACCACCAACGTCTTCTCGCAGCAGGCCGTCGCCATGGCCAAGGAAGGCAAGAAGACCGTCGCTTGGGACTTCGTCTACATCCCCTCTGAGGAGTGGAAGAAGAACCTCAAGCAGGCTCTGATCGCCTATGCTGCCGACAACAGCAAGTGGGACGGCGTCAAGAACGCCTTCGTCGATGGCTGGAAGACCGAGAAGGCTGCTTCCGAGTAAGTAGTTGCTGCCCAAGCTATCTGATTAGCGACAGGGGGCGGGCAGACGTTGGTTTGCCCGCCCCCTGCATATTGAAAGGACCCTTCTATGGGCAAAGCACTCAAGCGCTGGTGGCCGCTCTTTATGCTGCCCACGTGCCTGGCGTTTATGATCGGGTTCGTGATCCCCTTTATCCAGGGCTTCTATCTCTCGTTCTGCCAGTTTATTACCATCAACAATACGCACTTTGTCGGTATCGAGAACTACGTGCGCGCACTGTCCGATCCGCAGTTTGCCACGTCGTTCTTCTTTACCGTGGCGTTTGCCTTCCTGTCGACGGTGCTCATCAACGTGATCGCCCTCGCCATCGCGCAGGCGCTCACCCGCAAAGCGCTCAAGGGCACCAACATCTTCCGTACGATCTTCTTTATGCCTAACCTGATCGGCGGCATCGTGCTGGGCTACATCTGGCAGATTCTGATCAACTGCCTGCTCTCCAACGTGGGCGCCCAGCTCATCGCCCTTAACTCTGCTGCTGGCTTCTGGGGCCTTATCATCCTGACCCTGTGGCAGCAGGTCGGCTACATGATGATCATCTACATCGCTGGTCTGCAGTCCATTCCGTCCGACTACATCGAGGCCGCCAAGGTCGACGGTGCCACGGCATGGCAGACGTTTTGGAAGGTTAAGATCCCTAACCTGATGCCGACCATCACTATCTGCCTGTTCCTGTCCATCACCAACGGCTTTAAGCTGTTCGACCAGAACCTCGCCCTTACCGGCGGCGCCCCCGCGCACTCCACCGAGATGCTCGCCCTGAACATCTACAACACGTTCTATTCGCGTGCCGGTATCGCATGGCAGGGCATCGGTCAGGCCAAGGCAGTTATCTTCTGCATCCTGGTCGTAGCCATCTCCATGATTCAGCTTAAGGCCACGAGGTCCAAGGAGGTGCAGCAGTAATGAAACGCGATAAGGTTATCAACCGCGCGCTCTCGATTTTCTTTACGATTCTGTCGCTCGCGTGGATCTACCCCGTGTTCATGATTGCGCTCAATTCCTTTAAAAAGGCAACTGCAATCAGCACCACCACGGCATTCGATCTGCTCACGCCCGAGACGTTCAACGGCCTCGCAAACTACATGCATGCCCTTAACGAGCAGGGCTTTGCCTCGGCATTTATGTACTCGCTCATCATCACGGTCACGTCGGTCGTGCTGATTCTGGTGTGCTGCTCCATGTGTGCTTGGTACGTAGTGCGCGTCAACAGCAAGATCTCGAACTTCTTCTATTACCTGTTCGTCTTCTCGATGGTCGTGCCCTTCCAGATGCTCATGTTCACGCTGTCCAATTTGGCGGACCGCATCGGCTTCAACACGCCGTTCAACATCTGCTTTATCTACCTCGGCTTTGGCGCGGGCCTGGCGGTCTTTATGTTCGCCGGCTTTGTAAAGAACATCCCGCTCGAGATCGAAGAGGCGGCCATGATCGACGGCTGCAACCCGGTCCAGGTGTTCTTTAAGATCGTCCTTCCCATCATGAAGCCCACCTATCTTTCGGTCGGCATCCTCGAGACCATGTGGGTCTGGAACGACTATCTGCTGCCCTACCTCACTCTCGACTCCACCAAGTACAAGACCATTCCTATCTTGATCCAGTACTTCCGCGGCGGCTACGGCCACGTCGAGCTCGGCCCCATGATGGCCTGCATCATGATGGTCGTTATCCCCATCGTCATCATGTACATCCTCTGCCAGAAGTACATCATCGACGGCGTGGTGGCAGGTGCCGTCAAGGGCTGATGCCGTAACTGTTTTGCAAGTTTCTGCGGCGCCCTCAACATGGTGCCGCATATCGAAAGGTAAAGACATGGCCGAGATCGTTCTCAAGCATGTTCAGAAGGTGTATCCCAACACCGAGTCCAAAAAGAAGGGCTTCTTTGGCAAAAAGAAGAAGACCGAGGAGAAGAAGCACAACCTCAAGGTTACCGAGGACGGTGTGCTCGCTGTAGAGGACTTCAACCTCACCGTTCACGACCAGGAGTTCGTCGTCCTCGTTGGCCCCTCTGGCTGCGGTAAGTCCACGACGATGCGCATGGTCGCCGGCCTGGAGGACATTACCTCGGGCGATGTGCTCATCGACGGCAAGCGCGTCAACGACGTGGCGCCCAAGGACCGCGACATCGCCATGGTGTTCCAGAGCTATGCTCTGTACCCCAATATGACGGTGTACGAGAACATGGCGTTTACGCTCGAGCTCAAGAAGGTCCCCAAGGACGAGATCGACCGCAAAGTTCGCTCTGCTGCCGAGATTCTGGGCATTACCGAGTACCTCGACCGTAAGCCCAAGGCGCTTTCGGGCGGCCAGCGTCAGCGTGTCGCTATCGGCCGCGCCATCGTGCGTGACCCCAAGGTCTTCCTGATGGACGAGCCACTGTCCAACCTGGACGCCAAGCTTCGTAACCAGATGCGTGCCGAGCTCATTAAGCTGCGCCACGAGATCAAGGGCACGTTCATTTATGTTACTCACGACCAGACCGAGGCTATGACCCTCGGTGACCGCATCGTGGTCATGAAGGACGGCGTCGTCCAGCAGATCGCCACCCCGCAGGAGGTCTTCAACCATCCCGCGAACATCTTCGTCGCCGGCTTTATCGGCGTGCCGCAGATGAACTTCTTCGATGCCCAGCTGGTGCGCTCGGGCAACGGCTTTACCGTCAAGACCGAGGATATGAACGTGGCGCTCGCCCCCGAGACCTGCGCTCAGCTTGCCCTCAACTGGGACGGCGGCGACGTGAAGGAGATCACGGCCGGCGTGCGCCCCGAGCAGATTCTGCTTGCCGACAAGGACGAGGAGGGCGCGCTCCAGGGTACCGTCGAGGTGACCGAGCTCATGGGTTCGACCGAGCATGTCCACGTGACCGCTCCCGACGGCCAGTTTGTTCTGATTATCCCCGTCGTCGACCTCGAGGCCAAGGGCGCGCTCAAGGCTGGCGACACCATCTGGTTCAAGTTCGAGAAGAACGCGACCCATCTCTTCGATAAGGTCTCTGGCAAGAACCTTATCTAGGCCCGGTGCATCCAGGCCCTCCCTTTGGGCGACTGCGGTATTGCCATCCTTTTGCCGCGGTCACATATAAGGCTCCCCTCCCGTCCACTGGGCGAGAGGGGAGCCTTTCTTTGTGTTGGGATTGTCTGTAGGTTTGTTTGTCTCGAACTGTAACAGGTAGAGGGCCAAATTGAGCCTAGATGTTACAGATTGAGACAGCGTCGAGCTGCCTGTCCTTCCGTCTTGATCTGTAACAGGTAGACTCAATTTTGTCGGCTAGATGTTACAGGTCGAGATTTTTGGTCGAGGCAGGTCACGGACAACACAGGGGCACAAAAAACGGAGCCGCGTTGCCGCGACTCCGCTTTCAAGAGGATGGGTAAAGGGAGCGAAATTAGCTCAGGTGCCAAATCTCGTCGTTGTACTGGGAGATCGTGCGGTCGGACGAGAAGGTGCCGGCGTTGGCGATATTGATGAGCGCCTTGCGCATCCAGGCGTCCTGGTCCTCGTAGTCGGCCAACACGCGCTCCTTGGTCTGGATGTACTCCTCGATGTCGAGCAGGGCCATAAACCAGTCCTTGCCCTTAATGTCGTCGTGCAGGCGCTGCAGGCGCTCGGCGTTGCCGGTCGCCATAAAGGCGGGGTTGGTGATGAAGTCCACCAGCAGTTTAATGCCGGGCTTGCGGTAAAGTGCACCGGCGCTGTAGGTGCCGTCGGCATAGAGCTGCTCGACCTGCTTGGACGAGGCACCAAAGGTATAGATATTCTCGTTGCCCACGAGCTCGGCAATCTCCACGTTGGCACCGTCGAGCGTGCACAGGGTTAGGGCGCCGTTGAGCATGAACTTCATGTTGGAGGTGCCGCTCGCCTCCTTGGAGGCCAGGCTGATCTGCTCGGAGATGTCAGCGGCGGGGATCACGCGCTCGGCGGCGGTGACGTTGTAGTTCTCGATCATGACAACCTGCAGGTAGGGAGCCACGTCGGGGTCGTTTGCAATCCACTGCGACAGCGTCAAGATCAGATGGATGATGTCCTGCGCGATAGTGTAGGCAGGCGCCGCCTTGCCACCAAAGATGATGGTGACGGGGTGCTTAGGTCTGTTGCCGTTCTTGATATCGAGGTACTTCCAGATGATGTAGAGCGCGAGCATCTGCTGGCGCTTGTACTCGTGGATGCGCTTGACCTGGACGTCGATGATGGCGTTGGGGGGAATGGTCACGCCCTGCTCGAGCGCCATGAACTGGCGCATGATGGCCTTGGCCTCGACCTTGGTGGCGGCCAGGCGCTCAAGAACGTCCTTGTTGTCGGCGAACTTGGCGAGTTTACTCAGATCGCCGGTGCTGCGCCAGTCGGTGCCGATCACATCGTCGAGCAGGCTGGCGAGCGCGGGGTTGGCCCCATGGATCCAACGGCGGAAGGTGATGCCGTTGGTCTTGTTGGAGAACTTCTCGGGATAGATCTCGTAGAACGGATGAAGCTCGGTGTCCTCCAGGATCTTGGTGTGGAGGGCGGCTACGCCGTTGATGGAGAAGCCAAAGTGGATGTCCATGTGGGCCATGTGGACGGTGTCGTGCTCGTCGATGATGGCGACGCGCGGGTCATCGTGCTCGGCCTTCGCGATCTCATCGAGCTTGACGATAATGTCGGCGATGGCAGGGGAGACCTTCCGCAGGCTGGTGAGCGGCCACTTCTCGAGCGCCTCGGCAAGAATCGTGTGGTTAGTGTAAGCGACCATGGAGCGTACGATGGTCACGGCCTCGTCAAACTCGATGCCATGCTCAGTGGTGAGCAAGCGAATGAGCTCGGGGATGACCATGGTGGGGTGCGTGTCGTTGATCTGGACAACGGCGTAATCGGCCAGATCGTGCAGGTTGCTGCCGCGCTCGACGGCCTCGTCGATCAGGAGCTGGGCGGCGTTGCTCACCATGAAGTATTCCTGGTAGATGCGAAGCAGGCGGCCCTGCTCGTCGGAATCGTCGGGGTAGAGGAACAAGGTGAGGTTCTTGGCGATCTCGGTCTTGTCGAAGTCGATGGAGCTGCCGGGGACCAGGCCGTCGTCGACGCTCGCCAGGTCGAACAGGCGCAGGCGGTTTTTGGTGGGCTGGCCGTAACCGGGCACATCGATGTTGACGAGCTTAGAGGTAACGGCAAAATCGCCGAACTCGACGGTGTAGGAGCGGTCATCGTCGACTAGGATGTCCTGTTCACCGAGCCACTCGTCGGGGACGGCCTTCTGCTGGTTGTCGACAAAGCGCTGACGGAACAGACCGTAGTGATAATTGAGGCCCACGCCATCGCCGGTCAAGCCCAGCGTGGCGATGGAATCCAGGAAGCACGCGGCCAGGCGACCCAGGCCACCGTTGCCGAGCGACGGCTCGACCTCGAATTCCTCGATCTTGTTGAGGTCGTGGCCTGCGGCGGTGAGCTGGTCCTTAACCTCGTCGTAGATGCCGAGGTCAATCATGTTGTTGATGAGCAGCTTGCCGATCAAAAATTCGGCGGAAATGTAATAGAGCTTTTTCTTGCCGTTGTTGAGCGGGCAGGCAGCGGAGCGCTCCTGCACGAGTTTGACCAGCAGCTTGTAAATGCGACGGTCGTCGAGCTGCTCGAGCGAGGTGCCAAAAGACTGCTTGGCGAGTTCCATGAGGTTAATTTGGGGCATGTTTTCTCCTGTGATGGGTTGTTTCATGTCTGCAATTCATGAGAAGCCCGCGCGAGGGGATTGGGGTGGCCTCGCGCGGGAAAAGCAAGCGCGTCCGCACGGTGGGGAGGGGTCGGGCGCGGTAGCTCCTATTGAGGAAGCTCGATTTCGGCTTCCGATGGGATGCGGAAGTAGGTCTCGGTCCAGTCGGTGAGTTTGTGTTCGAGCTCGCGGGTGATGGCGCCGGCGAGCATGCGCCAGGTCCAGTTGCCGCCCAGTGTGGCGGGGGGGTTGATGCGCGCTTCGTTGCCCAAGTTGAGCAGGTCCTGCATGGTGTAGATGCACGTGTCGCTCACGCTGGCTGCGATGGTTCGGTTGAGCGCGTCGGTGATGGGCTCGCCGGCCTGCTGATGGGTGTACAGGGCTGTCTGCTCACGCTGACGCGGGGTGGCCGTTCCTTCAAACCAGCCGCGTGCCGTCTCGTTGTCGTGGGTGCCCACGTAGGCGACGGTGTTGGCAATGTAGTTGTGCGGCAGGTAGTACGAGTTGGTGCCCTCAAAGGCAAACTGCAGGATCTTCATGCCGGGGAAGCCCGAGTTGTCGCGCATGTCGATGACGCCGGGGGTGAGGAAGCCCAGGTCCTCGGCGATGATGGGCAGCGTGCCGAGCTTTTCCTCGAGCGTCTTGAAGAACTTGAGGCCGGGACCCTGCGTCCACGAACCGTAGGACGAATCGGGCGAGGAGAACGGCACCTCCCAATAGGCCTCGAAGCCGCGGAAGTGATCCAGGCGGATGACATCGTACATGTCGAGGGCGGCGCGAATGCGGCCCTCCCACCAGGAGAAGCCGTCGGACTCCATGGCGTCCCAGTCGTAGATGGGGTTGCCCCAGTACTGGCCGGTGGCCGAGAACTGGTCGGGCGGCGTGCCGGCGACGCTCACGGGATTGCCGGCGGCGTCGATCTTAAAGAGCTCAGGCGTCGCCCACATCTCGACAGAGTCACGCGAGACATAGATGGGCAGGTCGCCGATGATGAGAATGTCGCGCTCATTGGCATAGGCCTTGAGGCGGCTCCACTGGCGATCGAAGAAGTACTGCGTCATCTGGTGGTAGAGCATACGCGCCGGATGGTCGGCGCAGACCTTGGCGGAAGCTTCGCCGCGGGTGCGGAGTTCCGCGGGCCACTCCCAAAACGCCTTGAGACCGCACTCCTCTTTGACGGTCATGAACTCACAGTAGGGGATGAGCCAGTCCTCGTTGGCCTGGATAAAGTCATCGAAATCGGCCGGCTTGTCGGCGGCAAAGCGCTCAGCGGCGCGGTCGAGAATCTGACGGCGGCCGCCAAAGATAGCACCGTAGTCGACGTTACTGGGGTCAGAACCCAGGTACACGCCATCGATATCGCGCTGTTCAAGATACCCTGCCTCGATAAGCTCGGCAAAGTCGATAAAGTTGGGGTTGCCTGCGCGGGCCGAGAACGACTGATAGGGCGAATCGCCATAGCTGGTCGTCGTAAGGGGCAGAATCTGCCAGTAATGTTGTTTGCACGAGGCGAGAAAATCGACGAAGTCGTAGGCATTCCAGCCAAAGCCGCCGATTCCGTATGGTCCGGGCAGAGATGAGACGGGCATGAGGACGCCGCTTGCACGCTCCATGAATGCGCTCACCAACCTTCTTGTTGTGGGGTCGGCCTGCCGATGGGTGTGCAGTCCGCCTCCGACGTTCTGATTCGATACGCCTATTGTAAACATGTTGTTTAAACATGTACAGGCAAGATAAAAAAGTTGGTCGATTTTCGGCGAATGGTTACATGCCATGAAAAAGCCCCGACCTCACAACGTGAGATCGGGGCAAGAGCGGTATGTAGGTTTTTTGCTACTCGGCGTCGGCGAAGCCGTTGGGGTTGTGGCTCTGCCAGTTCCAGCTATCGCGGCACATGTCCGCGATGTCGTACTGGGCCTTCCAGCCCATCATGCGCTCGGCCTTGGAGGCGTCGCACCAGTTGGCAGCGATGTCGCCGGCGCGGCGCTCGCGGATCACGTAGGGCAGCTCCTTGCCACAAGCCTTGGAGAAGGCGGCGACGACCTCAAGTACCGAGGTGCCGGTGCCGGTGCCCAAGTTAAAGATCTCGACGCCGGTCTTGCCGTTCATCCAGTTAAGGGCGGCAACGTGACCAGAGGCCAGATCGCACACGTGGATGTAGTCGCGCACGCCGGTGCCGTCGGGGGTGGGGTAGTCGTTGCCAAAGACCTGAACGGCCTCGAGCTTGCCCACGGCGACCTGGGCGACATAGGGCACCAGGTTGTTGGGGATGCCCTTGGGGTCCTCGCCGATCAGGCCCGACGGATGAGCGCCGATGGGGTTGAAGTAACGGAGCAGCACGACGTCCCACTCGGGGTCGGCGGTGTGGACGTCCATAAGGATCTGCTCGATCATCCACTTGGTCCAACCATAGGGGTTGGTCGCGGGCTTCTTAGGATCCTCCTCGGTGACGGGCGGGTTGTCCGGGTCGCCGTAGACGGTCGAGGAGCTCGAGAAGATGATGGACTTGCAGCCATGGTCGCGCATGACGTCGATGAGCACCAGGGTGTTCTCGATGTTGTTGTGGTAGTACTCGACGGGCTTGCTCACCGACTCGCCGACGGCCTTAAAGCCGGCAAAGTGGATGACGCGGTCGATCTGATGGGTATCGAAGATCTTGTTCATCGCATCGCGGTCGAGCACGTTGGCCTCGTAGAAGGTGAGGTTCTTGGCGGCCTCGTCGCCCACGATGGTCTTGACGCGGTCGACGGCGACGGCGCTGGAGTTGGAGAGATCATCGACGATGACGACCTGGTAGCCACCCTCGAGCAGCTGAACGACGGTGTGCGAGCCGATAAAACCGGCGCCACCGGTAACGAGGACGCAGGTGTCTTTGGGGTCGAGTGCTTTGGACATGTAGTCTCCTATCGAATCAGGAACACTTCTTCAGGGGAGTATAGCGCAGGCAGGGACGCCCAAATCGTGCGCTGTGGGAAAAGCAGAGGATTGTGCTAACGTACTCATCAGAAGAGCTTGCGTACGCATAACCTGATCTTTGGCATTTGCTTGCGAGCCGCTGACCTTGTAGTTTCCTGCCGTTCGTGGAAATCGTTGGGACGCGCCATATGTACGCTAATATGTATGAGTTGAGCGACATATAAATAAACATGTAACGGAGTACATATGTCACCAAACAGCGATTCCATCCTTTCCCAGGAGCTCTCGCGCCGCGCTGCCCTCAAGGCCCTGTTCGGCGCCGCTTCTGCGGCAATTCTTTTTGGCCTGCCCGCTCGCGCCCATGCGGCGGAGGCTTCCAAAGAAACCACCGATAAACTGAATGCCGCCCAGGCCCAGCTCGACGAGGTTCAGGCCCAGCTCGACAGCATCGCAAATGAGTATGCGGCGCTGGCCAACAAGAATGCCCAGACCCTCAACGACATCGAGAATGTCCAGGGCAAGATTGACGACACGCAGGCCCAGATCGATGAAAAGAAGGCCGAGCTCAAGAAGAAGCGCAACGACCTTTCCGATCGCGTGGCCGCCAGCTACAAGTCCGGCGGCACGAACATCCTGTCTTTGCTGCTGGCCTCTGGCTCGTTTGAGGAACTCGTCGCCAACGCGCATTACGTTGAGAAGATCAACAAGAGTGACCGCGATGCCATCGAGGATATCCAGACGATTCAGTCTGAGCTCGACGCACAGAAGACCGAGCTCGAAGCACAAAAGGCCGACCTGGAGAAACTCAAGGACCAGCAGACGGCTCAGATGCAGGATATGCAGGCCAAGCAGCAAGAAGTCCAGACCGTGCTGAACGGTCTTTCCGACGACGTCAAGGAGCTCATGGCTCAGCGCGATTCCGAGATCCTCGCTGCCGCCCAGGCCGAGGAGGCCGCTAGGAAGGCTGCCGCTGCCGCGGCTGCCGCGAACAAGAACAATTCCTACTCGGGTGGTTCAAGCTCGGGTGGCGGATCGTATGCGCCCGGAACCCCGCAACAGAATGCCGGCTCGGGCAAACAGCAGGCCGTCGTCAACGCGTGCTACTCCACGCCTTCGTCGGGTCAGAACTGGTGCGCGGCGTGGGTTACCAATGTCTTCCGTAACGCCGGCGTGGGCTATTTTGGCGGCAACGCGTGTGACATGTTCAACGCCTGGTGCTATAGCTCCGACCGCTCGGCGCTACAGGTGGGCATGATCGTGGCCGACTCATCGCATAGCGGCACGGGTGCTCCGGGCCTCATCTACGGTCATGTGGGTATCTACGTTGGCGGCGGTATCGTTATGAGCAACGAGGGTGCCATTACGTCTAAGTCGCTTGATTCGTTTATTAGCTTCTATGGCACTGGCTCTGGCGTGCGTTGGGGCTGGCTTGGCGGTATTGCGCTGTCGTAGCTGCGGTTTGAAGTAAGTTGGTCCGTGGCTGCCCGAAAGGCATTAGGTTGCCTGCTCGGACAGTCCTGCTCGCACGGAGAGCACATTAAGTGCTCTCCGGCTCGTGCGGAACTCGCGATCAACCTAATGCCTTTCGGGCAGCCACGGACCTCTCGGGTCCAATACGTCACACACCGGACTGGTTTATCTGAATTAAAGAAAGTGAAGGCCCCTTTCGGGGCCTTCTTTTTATAAAAATTCGCCTACTCGGTGGACTTCGGGTTCTAGGTCTACGTTGAATTGGTCTTTGACGGTTGCCTGGATGTGGCGGATGAGTTCGTCGACGTCGGCGGCGGTGGCGTGGTCGGCGTTGACGATAAAGCCGCAGTGCTTTTCGCTTACCTGCGCGCCGCCAACGGCGTGTCCTCGCAGGCCGGCATCCATGATGAGTTTGCCGGCAAAGTAACCCTCGGGGCGCTTGAAAGTGGAGCCGGCGCTCGGCATGTCGAGCGGCTGCTTGTCCTCGCGGCGCTGGCGGTAGTCGTCCATGTCGGCCTTGATCATCGCGGCGTTGCCCGGGGCGAGATTGAAGGTGGCCGAAAGCACGATAAAGCCGTCATCGGCGATGCGGCTCTTTCGATAACCCAGGTTGAGCTCGTCGACATCGAACTCGATGATATTGCCGCTGCCGCGGGTGCCGTCGTCGAGCTGGCGAGCGGGTTTGTAGACGCGCACGGACTCCAGCACATCGGCCATGCAGGCACCGTAGGCACCGGCGTTCATGTAGCAGGCGCCGCCGACCGATCCGGGGATGCCCGAGATGGGCTCCATGCCGGTGAGGCAGGCCTCGGCTGCCGCGGCTGCGACATCGGAAAGCAGCGCGCCGGCTGCCGCCGTGACGTGCGTGCCGTCGATCGTAATGTCGGAGAGGCCTTCGCCCAACGCCACGACGACGCCGCGGATACCCTTGTCGCCGACGAGTAGGTCGGAGCCGTTGCCCACGATGGTGAGGGGCAGATCGCAGCGATAGCAGGTATCGAGCGTGGCGACGAGGCCCTGCTCGGTATCGGGCGTGACAAAGACGTCGGCCGGGCCGCCGATCTTAAGCGTGGTGTGCTCGCGCATGGGCTCGCTCATCAGTACGTTGTCCTCGCCGGCAACGCCAGCAAGCGCGCACAGCAGGTCCTCGTTAAAAAAGTCGTTCTCGTGCATACGAATATCCGCCTTTTGGTGGTCGTTGTCATCAATCGATTGCAATATACCCCACCCGGACGGATTTGGTGCGCTGGCGGCGATAAAACAGCCGTCTACCGGATTGGTAAAGTGTTTATCACCGAGGTAGAGGGGTAGTCGCTATACTTTCAAGAGATTGCGCGTAAACCCGGAAGGAGCGAGATGGCCAACAAAGTCACCCTCAAGCAGATCGCCCAGGAGGTGGGGCTTTCCCCCTCGTCGGTCTCGCTTGTGCTCAATAATCGGCCCTGTCGCATCTCGGAAGAAAACCGCAAGCTCATCAAAGAGGTCGCGGCGCGCAACCACTATGTTCCCAACCAGATCGCGCGCAGCCTGGTCATGCGCGAGTCGCGCACCCTGGGCCTTATCGTCCCTAACATCGAGAGCCGCTTTTTTGCCTCGCTCGCCGGTAGCCTGGAAAAGCGCTGCCGCGAGGATGGCTATGCGCTCTTCATTACCAGCTCGGGTGGAAGCGCCGATGACGATCTGGAGCTGCTGCGCCAGCTGGTGACGCGCGGCGTTGATGGCGTCTTCCTGGTCGTGGGCGACGAGTTCTCCGACGACCGTGCCCTGCGCGAAGAAGTCAGCCACCTGCCCATCCCGGCCGTGATGGTCGACCGTGCCATTGAGGGGCTCGAGTGCGACAAGGTGATGTTCGACCACGAGATGGGCGGCTACATGGCCACCCGCTATCTGATCGAGCAAGGCCACCGCCGCATTGCCTGCTTGGTTAACGCGCGCCGTTCCAATACGGGGCGTAAGCGACTTGCCGGCTATGAGCGCGCGCTGCGCGAGGTTGGCCTGCCTATCGACGCACGTTTGGAGTTTGAGAGCGAGTACTACATTCCGAGTGCCTACGAGGCCTCGGAGGCGGTGCTCGCAACTGATGCCACCGCTGTGTTCGCAAGTTCGGACAACATTGCCCTTGGTCTGCTCAAGCGCTTACACGAGATGGGGAAGAGCATTCCGGGCGACATTTCGGTGGTGAGTTACGACAACTCGGCCGCCGACGTTCTCTTTGAGCCGGCGCTGACCGCGATTGAGCAGGATCCTGGTATCCTCGCGGAGCATGCTTTTGGCTGCATGTCCAAGCGCCTTGCCGGTAGGGGCGGTAGACGTGCCGAAGAAGTCGTTCTGGAGCCGGCGCTTATCGTGAAGGGCAGCGTGCTCGATCTTACCGAATGTAGCTAAGCGTACTTGTTTGTTTGCATAGATTGCATGCGGAGTGTCCGCTATTTGCCGGCGGGGCCGGGGTGCCTGCCTTGTTTTGAGAAGTTCGCGGAGCCCACTTC